>JAUXNL010000262.1 GCA_030684415.1 Moraxellaceae bacterium
AAGCCGCTCCTACACACAGCCGCTCTCCCCCTACACAAAGCGGCACCTATGCATAGGCCGGTGCTGACTCTGGCCCACAAGCAGGGGCAGGCGCCTCAACGGCCCATGGCGACACACTTCCCAGCCGACACGCCTCTCAGCCGAAGCGCTTGTCGGCCACAAAAGGATTGGTGCGCCGCTCCTGCCCGATGGTGGACATGGGGCCATGGCCGGGAATGAACTGCACGTCGTCGCCGAGCGTGAACAGCTGCTCGCGGATGGCGTTGACCAGCGTGGCGTGGTCGCCACCGGGAAAGTCGGTACGGCCGATGGAGCCGGCAAACAGCACATCGCCCACTATCGCCAGCTTGGATACTGGCTCAAAAAACACCACATGCCCCGGCGTGTGGCCCGGGCAGTGGCGAACTTCAAGCGTGAGCTTGCCGACCTGCACGGTATCGCCCTGCCCCAGCCAGCGCGTGGGCACGAAGGTCCGCGACGGCTTGAAGCCGAACATGCGCGACTGCTGCGCCAGCCCATCAATCCAGAACTGATCGCCGGGATGCGGGCCGATGATGGGCAGGCCATGGCGCTCGGCCAGGTCTGCCGTTCCGCCAGCATGGTCGATATGCGCATGGGTGAGCAGGATTTGCGTCAGCGTGACGCCCGCCGCCGCCACGGCGGCCTCGATGCGGTCAAGATCGCCGCCCGGGTCGACCACGGCCGCCTCTTTGGTGTCGTCACACCAGATCAGCGAGCAGTTCTGCTCGAAAGGGGTCACAGGGATGATGCGATAGGGCATGGCAGGCTCCGGTAGCAAGGCGCCGATTATGCCGTGCCCGGCAGCGCTTTTGTTCCCGATCACGCTGCTGGAGAGCGTCCGAACAGCCGCCTTTCGTTACCCCCGCGCAGGTGGGCACCCAGCTTCGTACCCGTAAACCAATCCGTGAGATTTGCTCGTCGTCCCCGCGAAGGCGGGGACCCAGTGCCTTCAAGCCGCCACAGCCAGACTCCCGCCGTCCACCACGCGATTATCAGAGGCCTTTCAGGGCAGAACAGCGCTTGACCCTGCCAGCCGTCCCGACTTAACTCAGCCCATGCCCCGCCCATAACAAAAAGAATTCGCCATGCGCACACGTCTTACGCTGCTGATTACCCTCACTCTCGTGGTCACCGCTCTCGTGCTGTTCCTGTTCCGGCCGTGGTCGCCGTGGTCGCCCTGGCGCATGAACCAGATGTTCTGGGCCGGTAAGCGCATCGACAATTTCCGGCACATGGAACAGATGTTTCCGACGGTGCCCATGAAGCCTTCTGACACCCCGCAAGCCTGGCCGCAGGCGGCCGCACCACTCGCGCTGCCGACCACGTATGTGTTCAACGGCGAAGTGCGGCTGACCGAAGCCTTTCTGGAACGCAGCATCACCACCGGCCTGCTGGTGTTGCGCAATGGCGAGGTGCTGCATGAGGAGTACCGGCGCGGCGCGGATGCCGGCACCCGCTTCACTTCATGGTCCGTTGCCAAAAGTTTTGTGGCCACGCTGGTCGGCATTGCGCTGAAAGAAGGAAAAATCGCTTCGCTGGACGACAAGGCCGAAGTCTATGTGCCTGAGCTGCGCGGCAAAGCTTATGGTCAGGCCAGCCTCCATGATCTTCTGCGCATGTCGAGCGGCGTGAAGTTCAGCGAAATCTATGCCGACCGCACGGCCGACATCCATCGTGTTTTTTACAAGACGTTCATCTTCGGCCAGTCGATTGACGACGCCGCCAGCGATTATCCGGCAGAGTTTCCGCCGGGCACCCGATTCCACTACAACAGCATGGACACGCAAATGCTGTCGTGGGTGCTGCGCGAGGCAACCGGCCAGCCGCTCGCGGAATACGCACAGGAAAAACTTTGGGAACCGCTGGGCATGCAAGACGACGGCTTGTGGAATACCGATTTCAAGGGCAACGAGTTGGGCTATTGCTGCCTGAATATAACCTTGCGTGATTACGCCAAACTGGGCCAGCTCTACCTGCAACACGGGCAATGGAACGGCGTGCAATTGCTGCCGGCCGACTGGGTGACGCAGAGCACCCAACGCCCCGAGCCCTGGCTGGCGGCGGGCAATGGTTTTCCGGAACGCGGCTATGGCCACAAGTGGTGGGTGCCGAAAAACCCCGACCGCGAATACTTTGCCAATGGCGTCTGGGGACAAAGCATCTGGGTCGATGAAAAAACCGGCACCATCATCGTCAAGACCAGTGTGGACCCGGACTTTCAGGCACACACCGCGGAAATGATTGAGGTGATGCGCGCGATTGCAGCACATACCGATGCCACGCCATCCGCTATCGCCGCTGCCGAATAACAGCCTTACTGACGCAAGCACGGTGTAGCCGCTTGAATACTGTGGGGCGACTCGTGCGCCCCGCAGGAAGTGCTCTTAGCGCGCGCGGAGGCGAAGAAAGCCAGTTGTTCCGTGCCTCCGCTGACCGAATTGGCTGGCCTCAAGAGACTCCTTTATCCATCAGACAAATGCCGCTTGCGGACAATGCCATCCCGGCATCTTCATCCCCGCTCACAAGCACGAACCCGGAGCGGCGCTACGCCTCTTAGCAACTTGCTGAAAACGTCCGTTCCGGCCTTTCAGCGCGTGACGCCTGCACAGGTCCGGAGTCGCTCCACGCTGAATCCATCACTGAACCGTGATGGATTCGCAGCCCAGCCCTCGCTGGCAGGAAAACAACCTGCTGAAAAGCATTTTTTAAGCAGGCGGCTAGGAAGTGGCAGGCTCACGCAGAGGGCGACGCCGGCTTTTTCTTGCGTACATAAAGCGTCTTTTCGATACGCGCCACCAGCACGTCTGCTTCGTCGCGCACCTCCACCGTGTACACCGGCCGCAACGGCGCACCGCTTTCTGCCTCTTGCCGCAGCCGCGCGATTTCCGCCTCTGTCAGCCGGAAACGTGCGCTGACCCTGCCTCTTCCGGGGCTCACGAAATCAATCTTGGCCGCCTGATCCCATACGATGTATCCACTCCCCATTCGCTGCATGAGCATGAGCATGAAGAAGGGGTCGGTCATGGCGTAGAGGCTGCCGCCAAACTGGGTGCCGACATAGTTGCGGTTGTACCAGCGCAGGCCCATCGACACATCGACGGCCAGAAAGTCATCGCTCATGTGGTCGATGTGGATGCCCGCCCCCAACAAGGGTGGGTAGAGATTCATGCGGAGCTTAAGGGCGGAGGAGGCTTTCATTCAGGATGACCGACTGCACAACGGGAGTGTCGAGTATCCCTGCTCTGCTGCCGCCGGAAAACCCGGCCACACGCAAAAAAAAGCCCGCACGGTGGGGCGGGCTTTTCATCGCAGGGGCGCAACCCTTACAACTCACGCACCGCTGCCACCGGAAACACCATGTCGAAATCCGTCACCTTGACGCAGGCAACGACACGCCCCTGGCTGATATCGGGAAAATGCGCACTGTCGATACGGGCACTGAGCAAGCGCGCGGGTTTGACATGGCCTTTGGCCAACGGGATGTAGGTGAACTCCCGTCCTTTGAACTGCTGGGCCAGGGTGCGCAATCCCTTGGGAATGAGATGGCCATTGAATGGCAGACGGAACAGGTGTGAGCGGAAGTTCAGCTCGGCAAACACGCGGCCATCGAGCAGCAGTTTGACTTCATCGATGCCGTCATTGCCGTAGCTCACCTGGAAATCGCAGCGCTCTTTGGGAATGCCCCAGTTGTCGTGGCCGTTCACCACGGAGTCCCAGGTAGAGACGTAAATCTTGCTGATCGACAGACGCCTGGCACCGGTGAACTGGAACGATCCGGGGATATAAAGTAGCTCGTGATAGGGGCCAGCGTCGGAGCTTTGGTAGTCCACAAACATCACATAGGCCATGCGCCCACGGCGGCTGGCCACCAGCGCGGGGTCGGCAAACGACTGGGTATCGAGAAACTCAGGCGGCAGCCGGATGGCGAGAATGTAGCCCTGCCCCTTCAACTGCCAGGGAGCGGGAGCTTTGGGCACCACGGGAAGATTTTCAAACTGCGTCATGCCAGCCTCGCCAGTGACTTATTGGTCGGGCCGGCAGTGTAAAACCGGGCGCCAGCCTTGAAAAGGACCGCCGGGCACTCAGGCGAGGGGCTTGCCGTTATAAAGAATCTCGTCGGTCGCCGCCGCCATGCGGAAATCCTGATCGGTCAGTCCACTCACGGCGGTTGTCCACCAAGCCACCGTCAAGCGGCCCCAGGCCACTGTGAGCTCGGGATGATGCTGCTCGCGCTCTGCCAGCCAGCCGACGCGCTGCGCCAAGGCCAGCGCCTGCACGAAGTTGGCCGTGGGGTAAGTTTTGAGCAGACGGCGAATGCCGTTTTCGGGGAGAAGCTGCCAGCCCTGCAAGGCATGCAGGGCCAGTTGCGTACGCGCCTCGGCTTCAAGCAGGGCGCGAGGGGTACTCATCCGCCGCAGCGGGCGACGATGGAGGACTGGTCAATCCCGCCCTTGGCCTTCATGTCTTCCGTGGCTTGCGCCGGATTCACGGTGGTGTTGCCGCGCAACACACCGGGCACCAGCATGTCCTGACGCAGGCCGGACAGCAGTTGCTTGAGTTTGTCAGGCTGATACGAATCGACACGGTGCTGCACGACATAAACGAAGTCGCCGCGCGTGAACACCAGAATGCCGTAATAGAAGCTCTTGCCAGTCACGCCATCCGGAATCTTGTCTTCTTTGAGCTCGATATTGACGACGCTGAACATGGCATCGCCACGCCCGGTTTCCACAAACTCGGAGAGCAGCACTTCAGAGCGCTTGAGCGTATCGACCTGCGGCAGGATGACGCGCAGATAGTTGTTCAGCACCTGCTCGGTCACGGTTCGCTCGCTGGCGAAGGACGGCACATCGGCCAGTGCATGTTCGCCAATCTTGAGGTAATCGATCCGGAAGAAACGGTTGGTGCCATCCCAGATATTGAGCGTGCCGCCTTTCATGTCGCACTGCTCGGTGAGCGTGACGGCGCCACGGAACACACTGGAGTCGAGTGCGAGGGAGTAGGCACGGGCGGGCGAATGGTAAAGACCGGAGTCCTGCGGGCCGGGCACACGTCCGGCACAGCCGGCGAGCAACAGGGCGGTCAGGATCAGACCGGTAAGCGGACGCTGCATGTCAGGAGTCTCCCTCAAGTCGGCAAAACTGCCGGCAATCTCGTGGATGCGCCAATGGCCGGGGTGTGATGATGCGCTTCTTTTTGTGTCCGGCGGCGCAAAGCTCCCGGATGATACCCCGGCAGCGGTCCGGACTGAACCCGCCCGGACGTGGAGTTTTTGTGCGAGCCATGGGGCGGGCATCAGCCGGCCGGCATC
>JAUXNL010000264.1 GCA_030684415.1 Moraxellaceae bacterium
TCGTGATCGAAGAACACGCCTGGCGAGCGATGAAGCTGCGACACGATCACACGCTCGGTACCATTGATCACAAAGGTACCGTTTTCGGTCATGAGCGGAATTTCGCCCATGTAGACTTCCTGCTCGCGGATGTCCTTGATCGCTTTGACTGACGACTCCTTGTCATAAATCATCAGTCGGATCTTGACGCGCAAGGGAGCCGCATAGGTCACGCCACGAAGCACGCACTCGCGCACATCGAACATCGGCGTACCAAGGGCATACTCCACGAACTCAAGCGCAGCATTTCCGGAGTAGCTGACAATCGGGAATACCGATTTGAAGGCGGCCTGCAGGCCGATATCTTCACGCTGTTTCGGGGTTTTGCCATCCTGCAAAAAGGTCCGGTAGGAATCGACCTGAATGGCCAGAAGGTACGGGACATCCATCAGAGCCGGCAATTTGCCGAAATTCTTGCGGATACGTTTCTTCTCGGTATATGAGTATGCCATCTGGGGTCCTCAGCGTGACGTAGGCCATTGATGTGGCGCCTGTATAAAAGCAGCGGCCGGCGGAGTCTGGTCAACAGACCCGGCCGGCAGCCGCTCTCATGCATCCTGCAGGCGGTGGTTCATCCTTGCTCCGTAGTGACATGAACGTGACATGCACTCCGGGTAGTTCAAAATCCGAAAACGGAAAAAGGCCGGTGACTTCCTGACGAAGTCACCAGCCGTTTCCTAGCGTCCGGAACAGCAGCGGAGCACCAGTGGGGGCCAAGTATATTACTTGACTTCCACCGTGGCGCCAGCTTCTTCCAGCTTCTTCTTGAGCTCAGCCGCTTCATCCTTGCTGACCGCTTCCTTGACAGCCTTAGGAGCGCCTTCAACCAGATCCTTGGCTTCCTTCAAGCCAAGGCCGGTGGCTTCGCGCACAACCTTGATGACGGCAACCTTATTGGCACCAAAGCCAGTCAGAATGACGTTGAACTCGGTCTGCTCTTCAGCGGCGGCAGCAGCAGTTGCCGGACCAGCGGCCACTGCAACAGCAGCAGCAGAAACGCCGAACTTTTCTTCGAATGCGGAAATCAGCTCAACCAACTCGAGCACGGTCAGCTCAGCAACAGCATTCAGGATTTCGTCTTTGGACAGTGCCATTTTCAATTACTCCAAAAAATCTTGTTCAGGGTGATTCAAGCGGCAATCAGGCAGCCTGGCTTTCGTTCTTTTCCTTGAGCGCCGTCAAGAGACGACCGAACTTGGAAACCGGAGCCTGAAGCACGGATGCCAGCATGGTGAGAGCCTGTTCGCGGTTCGGCAGGCGGGCGAGCACATCAATTTCGGCTGCGCCGAACAACTTGCCGTCATAGGCCGCCGACTTCAGCTCCAGCTTTGCATTTTCCTTGGCGAAATCCTTGAACAGGCGCGCAGCGGCACCCATGTCGTTCTCGGACATCGACAGGCCGATAATCGTCGGACCCACCAGCGACTCAGCCAGAATGGCAAAGTCGGTGCCTTCAAAGGCACGACGCGCAAGCGTGTTACGAACCACACGCAAATACACGTTCTGTTCACGAGCCTGGCTGCGGAGCTTGGTCATCTGCCCCACGGTCAGGCCGCGATAGTCGGCGACCACAGCAGAGAATGCGCCGGAAGCAGCTTGGTTCACTGCTGCGACAATCTCTTTCTTGTCCTCTAGTCTCAGAGTCACTGTAACCTCCTCATTTACTCAAGCCGGCTGGTGCCGGCCACCGTTTCACCTTCACGAGGAAGGCGTGCGGGGTTACAGGCTTTGAGGCTGAACCACCGCGTCTGCGCAGGCTGGGGTATTAAGCTGGTTGTCCAAACAGCAACAACTGGCGCCTGTGGTCTTTGACGCTCGCCGGGCAACCCGGCGACTTCAAAGTCCTTGCCGGCAGGTTACCCTGCCGTAATTCATGATTGCCGCTTAAGCAGTAATCGAGGACAGGTCGATGGAAAGACCCGGGCCCATGGTGCTGGAGAGTGTGATCTTCTGCAGATACACACCCTTTGAGGTGGCGGGCTTGGCCTTCTTCAGGTCAGCCACGAGCGCCTCGATGTTTTGCTTGATGGCGTCGGAGGTGAAACCGATCTGACCGATGCCGGCATGAATGATGCCGCCCTTGTCAACGCGGTAGCGCACTTGGCCAGCTTTTGCATTCTTTACGGCAGTCGCGACATCAGCCGTCACGGTTCCCACCTTCGGATTGGGCATCAGACCACGAGGACCGAGAACCGTGCCGAGCTTACCGACAACGCGCATGGCATCCGGCGTCGCAATGACCACATCAAAATCCAGATTGCCGCCCTGAATGCTTTCGGCGAGATCGTCAAAGCCAACGATGTCGGCACCAGCAGCCTTGGCCGCTTCAGCATTCGCGCCCTGAGCAAACACAGCAACGCGCACGGTCTTGCCCGTGCCGGCCGGCAGCGTGGTGGCGCCACGAACAACCTGGTCAGATTTTTTCGGATCGACGCCAAGGTTCACGGCAACGTCAATCGATTCTTTGAACTTGGACGGCGGCAAGTCGGCGAGAAAGGCGACCGCTTCTTCCACTGAATAGAGCTTGCCCGGAACGAGCTTGGCCTTGATGGCGGCCTGGCGCTTGGAGAGCTTTGCCATGATTACTTCACCCCTTCCACTTCAAGACCCATGGAGCGTGCCGAACCAGCGATGGTACGCACAGCGGCGTCCATGTCAGCAGCGGTCAGGTCTGGCTTCTTCAGCGTGGCAATTTCTTCCAGCTGAGCGCGAGTAACCTTGCCAACCTTCTGCGTGTTCGGACGTGGCGAACCAGACTTGAGGCCTGCAGCCTTCTTCAACAGGAAGGTCGCCGGAGGCGTCTTCATGATGAAGGTGAAGGAACGGTCGGAGTACACGGTAATCACGACAGGCATTGGCTGTCCGACTTCCATCTTCTGCGTGGCCGCATTAAAAGCCTTGCAGAACTCCATGATGTTCACGCCCTTCTGGCCAAGTGCAGGGCCGATTGGAGGGGACGGGTTTGCCTTGCCTGCAGGAACCTGCAGCTTGATGTAGGCATCAATCTTCTTTGCCATTTTCTACTCCGTGGGTGATAACGCCGTGAGGCTCCCCAAGTTGCGGCAGCAGCAGGTGCTGCTACCAGTTTGATCAGCCTTTCTCGACCTGCGTGAACTCAAGGTCCACAGGGGTGGAACGACCGAAAATCATCACCGCCACACGCATGCGGTTCTTTTCATAATTCACTTCTTCGACAACACCGTTGAAGTCTGCGAACGGCCCATCGGTAACGCGAATGACTTCGCCCGGCTCGAATAGCGTCTTCGGACGCGGCGACTCCGCATTGGTCTGGATACGGCCGAGGATGGCGTCAGCCTCTTTTTCGGAAATCGGCGCCGGCTTGTCGGCCTTGCCACCAATAAAGCCCATGACCTTTGGACACTCTTTCACCAGATGCCAAGTCGCATCATTCATGTCCATATTCACAAGCACATAGCCCGGAAAGAACTTGCGCTCACTCTTGCGCTTGACGCCGTTCTTCATTTCCACGACTTCTTCTGTCGGGACCAGAATCTCACCAAAGCAGTCTTCCATGCCCGCAAGACGCACGCGCTCAGTCAAGGCGCGCATGACATGCTTTTCATAGCCAGAGTAGGCGTGCACGACGTACCAGCGCTTGCTCATAGGTCGTCCTCGTTAGCCAATAATGGCCGAAATGCCGCGGCCGAAAATAAAATCAACGAACCACAGCAGCAGTGACGCCACCACAACTACTGCCAACACGATCAATGTGGTCTGCCATGTCTCATCCTTGGTCGGCCAGACAATTTTCTGAGCCTCGATCCAGGACTTTTTCGACATCTCTATGAGATCGCGGCCCTTGGCGGTTGTGAGGGCAAGCCCCAATGCAACCAGACTAACCACAACAACCGCGCCCATGCGGATCCAAACAGAAATATCAGCGGCATATTGGTTGCCAAGCGTTGCCGCAACCAGCAACACCACCACCACAAGCCACTTGACCCAGTCCAGCTTGCGTGCAGAGCTCTCAAACTGTGTTGACATAAACCAGTCCGCAGACATGACGAAAACGCGACGCCGCGTTTTCGTAAAATGGCAGGCCAGGAGGGACTCGAACCCCCAACACCCGGTTTTGGAGACCGGTGCTCTACCAATTGAACTACTGGCCTGTATTCTTTTTGCTTTACAGCTTCGACAACAAGGCCCGAGCGAGCCCGGGCCTGTTGTTTACCCCCTGAAAAATCAGGCGATGATTTTAGCGACGACACCGGCACCGACGGTACGACCGCCTTCGCGAATAGCGAAGCGCAGGCCTTCTTCCATCGCGATCGGGGCGATCAGGGTGACATCC
>JAUXNL010000270.1 GCA_030684415.1 Moraxellaceae bacterium
GGCACCAGCACGGCGCTGTCGATCAGGGAGTCAAGGTCATTGTCAGCGGCAGATGTGCGCCCGACATCCGTGTTGGCGCAGGCCAGGCTTCCAGCCCCCAGCAAGACGATCCCCGTCCATCGCACGGCATGTTTCATTGGCTACCCCGCGCCCATGGGCGCTTTTCTTTTCTTTTATTGTTCTTGTGGCCGGCCGCTTCAGCGACTCTGGACCGTTATGCTGACAGTGCCATTCCCGTTGCCGCCAGACAATGGCTCAACCGACCGTTCGGCTGGCCCGCGGGTTCCAGCAACGGGGCCGTCTAGCGGCTTGTCCAGTTGCAGTCGCTGTTCGTACTCCAGGCGATCTGACAGTTGCTTCAGTGATGCGGCTCTTTCTTCTTCGGTATTCCCCTCTACGGCGAGGGCGTCGTTCACACTGCTTTGGCTCATGTCCTGGCTGCCGATGGAGCTCAGCGGGAAGCTCAGGTGCGTCGTGCGGTTATAGCGGATGCGTTGTACATATTCTGGATGCGAAATGCTGCGGGCCAGTTCGACCGCGCGCTCCATATCTTCCGGCCCTGTCACCATCAGCGGTGGAGGGGCGCTTTCGCTGGCCGGGTCCACGCCCTCCGGGACGGGGAGAGGCAGCGGCGATATAGCCGGGCTGGCCTTGGCGCGGGCGGCAGCAGGCTTGCTGCGCTCCGCCTGCCGTTGGTCAAACGTCTGTAATGCCTGCAGGTAAGCGGTGTAACTGGCAAAGTCTTCCAAGCGAGGCCGACGCTCTTCCGGGTCAGCCGCCAACACCTGTGCCGGGCCCAAGGCCAGCAGCAGTAAGACTGAAAGAAGAAGATAGCCAGCGCGATTCATGACGCACCCGGATAGCCTGCCGTTGTTGTGATTATGGATACAGGTCTGGCGATGGTAGCGGAAAGCGTTCGGGATGGGCAAACGCCCCGTCCGCCGATGGACGGGCGGCTTGTGGCGTGCCGGGCTTTCCCTTAGACTCTGCGCCCCCTTGCACTCTGCAGGCGGGACGCTCTGTTCTTGTGGGGGCCGCCGGCCGCCATATAGATGAAGAGTGTACTCCTTGCTCCCGCCGATTCCCGGCAGGGGCTGTTAAACCCGTAAGGAGCCAATAATGCGTCATTATGAAGTCGTGTTCCTGGTGCACCCCGATCAGAGCGAGCAAGTGCCCGCCATGGTCGAGCGCTACACCGGAGCCATCAAGGAGTCCGGTGGCCAGATCCACCGTCTCGAAGACTGGGGCCGTCGTCAGCTGGCCTACCCGATCAACAAGATCCACACTGCCCACTACGTGCTCATGAACATCGAGTGCAGCCAGGCTGCCCTGGACGAGTTGTCGGATGCTTTCCGCTACAACGACGCGGTGATTCGCAATCTCATCATCCGCCGCAACGAAGCCATCACCGAAGAATCACTGATGGCCAAGGGCGCGGAAGAGAAGCGCACCCGCAAAGCCGCCCGCTCCGACGAAGGTGCCGAAGAGGCTGCTTCCGAGGCCGGCGAGTAAGCGGTCAACTGCCGCGTGGAGCGCAATGAGGTCCGGATCAGCGGTCTCGTGCGGGAGCTGAAATCCCCACGAACCAGCCCGGCCGGCGTCGTCCACCGTGAACTGCAACTGGAACACCGCTCGCGCCAGACTGTGGCCGGGCAGATGCGCGAAGTGCGCGCGCTGGTGATCGTCAAGGTCAGTGGTGCAAGCCTTCTCGCGGAAGTGGAGCAGTTGCAACCGGGTGACCGGATTACGGTAACGGGCCTGCTGGCGCAATCCAGCCACCGCGATGCCACGCAGTTACTGATACACGCGCAAGCGATTGTGAGATTCGAATAGGAGAGCAAACGTCATGGCACGTTTCTACCGCCGTCGTAAGTTCTGCCGTTTTACGGCAGAGAACACCCAGTACATCGATTACAAGGACACCGAAACCCTGAAGCAGTTTGTGACTGAGACGGGCAAGATTGTTCCGAGCCGCATCACCGGCACCAAGGCCCGTTACCAGCGTCAGCTGGGTCTGGCCATCAAGCAGGCGCGCTACCTGGCCCTGCTGCCGTACACCGACAACCACCTGTAAGCCGGGAGACGCATGATGGAAGTCATTCTGCTTGAGAAGATCAAGAACCTCGGCGCCCTCGGCACCAAGGTCAACGTGAAGCCGGGATACGGTCGTAATTTCCTGATTCCGCAGGGCAAGGCTGTGCCGGCAACGGCAAAGAACGTGGCCGAGTTCGATGCCCGTCGCGCTGAGCTGGAAGCCAAGGCCGCTGAAGGCTTGGCCGCCGCACAGGCACGTGCCGAGCGCGTGTCGGCGCTTGCCGTCGTTATCGCCGCCAAGGCGGGTGACGAAGGCAAGCTGTTCGGTTCCGTGGGCACCCGCGACATCGCGGAAGCCATCACGAAGCTGGGCGAAGCCGTGGACAAGAGCGAAGTTCGCCTGCCGAACGGTGCCCTGCGCAATACCGGCGACTATGACATCGACTTGCAACTGCATAGCGAAGTCACCGCCGTTGTGAAGGTGACCGTGGTCGCCGAGTAATCGGTGCAAAGGGTCGTGCAAAAAGGCGCCTTCGGGCGCCTTTTTGCTTTTTCAGTCTGCGCAGCCGCCCCGGCCTCGGGTAATCTTTGCACCCGGACACACTCATCCAGCCTGACACTCCATGAACGATATTTCCCTGCCTGCCGGCGCCTCTGCTGCCGACAGCACTGTTGCCGGTCTCAAGCTGCCTCCGCACTCACTGGAGGCGGAGCAGTCCGTGCTCGGCGGCCTCATGCTCGAAGACACGGCCTGGGATCGTGCCTCCGAGGCGGTCACCGAGGCCGACTTCTATCGCCGCGATCATCGCCTGATTTTCCGCGCTATCGCGTTGCTGGCCAACGAGAGCAAGCCGCGTGATGCCCTGACGGTCTCGGAAACGCTGAACCGTCTGGGTGAGCTCGAAGAGGCCGGCGGCATCGCCTATCTCGGCGAGATCGTGAAAAACACGGCGTCGGCCGCGAATATCGGCGCCTATGCCGAAATCGTGCGCGAGCGTTCGGTGCTGCGGCAACTGATTCGCGTGTCGTATGAAATTTCCGATGTTGCCTACCAGCCGCAGGGTGCGACGTCCGACCAGATTCTCGACGAGGCCGAGCGCAAGATTTTTGCGATTGCCGAGCAGCAAACCAAGGGCACGGGGCCGCAGGCCATTCGCCCTTTGCTTGCCAAAGCGGTGAACCGCATTGAGCAACTGTTTGGCTCGGATGATCCGCTGACCGGCCTTTCCACCGGCTTTGCCGATCTCGATGAAAAAACATCGGGCTTGCAAAAAGGCGATTTGGTGATTGTGGCGGCGCGTCCGTCCATGGGTAAAACCACCTTTGCCATGAACCTGGTGGAGAACGTGTTGCTGGGCGGTGCGCCGGTGCTGGTGTTCTCCATGGAAATGCCGGCGGATTCGATCGTGATGCGTATGCTCTCGTCGCTCGGCCGCATCGATCAGACCCGTGTGCGCAACGGCAAGCTCGAAGAAGAAGACTGGCCGCGCCTGACCTCGACCATGGCGATGCTCAACGAGCAAAAGCTGTTTATCGACGACACGGCCGCGCTGTCTCCCACCGAGTTGCGTTCACGCGCGCGGCGTGTGGCCCGTGAGAATGGCGGTGCCATCGGCCTGATCATGGTCGACTACTTGCAACTGATGCGGGTGCCCGGACTCGAGAACAACCGCGTCAACGAAATCTCGGAAATTTCGCGCTCGCTCAAAGGCCTGGCGAAAGAAATGGAGTGTCCGGTGATTGCGCTCTCGCAGCTCAACCGTTCATTGGAGCAACGCCCCAACAAGCGTCCGGTAATGTCCGACTTGCGTGAATCCGGCGCTATCGAGCAGGACGCCGACGTCATCATGTTCATCTACCGTGACGAAGTTTATAACCCGGAGTCGGAAGACAAGGGCACGGCGGAAATCATCATCGGCAAGCAGCGTAACGGCCCCATCGGTTCGTTGCGACTGGCCTTTCTCGGCAAATACACCCGCTTTGAAGATCTGGCACCAGAGTATTGGCGCGACCGCAAGCAGCAGGACGAATACTGATGAACAGGGACGTGCGCCAACGTGCGTGAGGCCAGGCTCGGTATCAGCCCATCGGCGCTGCACCACAATTTGCGCCGCGTGCGTGAGGCCGCGCCGTATGCGCGCGTGCTGGCCATGGTCAAGGCGGATGGCTACGGCCATGGCGCACGGCTGGTAGCGGAAACGCTGGCCGAGGCCGACGGCTTTGGCGTCGCGTATCTGGATGAGGCGCTGGCCTTGCGTGCGGCGGGTATCCGCCAGCCCATCACCGTGCTCGAAGGCGTGTTCACGGACATGGAAATGTTCGAGGCTGTGCGCCAAGGGCTGGCGCTGGTCATTCATCAGGAACCGCAACTGGCGCTGCTGGAAGGCTGTCGTCTGACCGGGCCGGTGGATGTCTGGCTGAAGGTCGATACCGGCATGCACCGGCTGGGCTTCAGTCCGGAGGCGGCGATCAGCGCTTACCGGCGCCTCCGGGCCGCGCGCATTACCGGCAACATCGGCCTGATGACGCATTTTGCGACCGCAGACGAGTTTGGTTCGGCGCTGACCGAAACCCAGATCGGCCGCTTCCGTGGCTTGCAGCAGGTGCTGTCGAAAGGTGGCGACCTGCCGCTGGCAGACAGCCTTGCCAATTCGGCGGCCATCCTGGCGTGGCCGGCGGCGCACGGAAACTGGGTGCGGCCGGGCATCATGCTCTACGGCGGCTCACCGTTTGCCGATCGCACGGCAGAGGAGTTGGGTTTGCGGCCGGTGATGACGCTGAGCTCGCGCCTGATCGCCATCCGTGAGCTGCGGGCTGGCGAGTCGGTTGGCTATGGCGCCGCCTGGACGGCGGAGCGCGATACCCGCATCGGTGTCATTGCCATCGGCTACGGCGACGGCTATCCCCGACATGCCCGCAGCGGTACACCGGTGCTGGTCAACGGCCGTCTGGTGCCGTTGGCGGGCCGCGTCTCCATGGACATGATTACCGTCGATCTGGGTAATGCGCCCGCCGCTATCGGCGATACCTGCGTGCTCTGGGGCGAAGGTCTGCCGGCCGATCTGGTGGCGGCCCATGCCGGCACCATCAGTTATGAGTTGTTCTGCAAAGTCACGGCCCGCGTGCGGCGGGATGTCTGGTAAGCGCCGGCTTTAAGCCGCGTATCGCATAAGCCGAATCCGTCTAAACCCCGCTCCTCCATGGGCTACGCTGAAAGCGCAAGCCCATGGAGGACATCATGCGCACACTGTATTACCTCACCAGCAGCATCGACACGGCGGAGGCCATGGTGGCCACGCTGCGCTCCC
>JAUXNL010000328.1 GCA_030684415.1 Moraxellaceae bacterium
CTCCGGACATGTGCCGGAATCGCGGACTGAAAAGCCCGGGATGGGCACTTTTCAGCAAGCGGCTAGCAAGCAACAGACAAGTGCTGACCGCGCTCACGGCGAACAGACAGTCCATGCTTGACGCATTGAGCTCATGCTGAGCCCTCCCCACCGAAGCCTCGGTTGACCTTCGATGCAGATGGAGAATCACTAAACGCTTTTCAGCAGGAGCTCAGCTCGCAACTGGAAACGGCATGCCGCCACCTGGCCTCAACTCCGGATTTCAGCCGTGCCGCCGATATGAATTTCTCCCAACTGAAAGCCGAACAGCAAAAAGCGCAGACGGATATCGGGCACCAATCTCAGCACCGGCAACACGACCTTGACCTCTACCGGGCTCGCAATTTTCACGCCTGCCGTTCCTGCCACCGTAACGGTGGCCGCACCAGCAAGCTGCACGGGGGGCATTTTGGTAAGTTCGGCATTGACCGGAAGCGGGCCGCTACTATGGCCGGTGATCTGCATCGATTGATTCGGGCCGGTACCTTTGAGCGTCATGTCTGACATCGCGATTTCTCCCTGAGTGAAAACTTCCTTGCACGGCCTGTTGCCGTGCGTTTGCAGATATACGTGCTGGCCGCCGCCACCTCAAGCCCGTTTGCACAAAATGACAGCCTGCTTTCGTCCTGAGCTCTTCGACTTGCCCAGGAAATCTCTCTCGAAGGGCGTGCTGATTGAAAGCAAAGTCTTCGACAGGGCTCAGCGCGCAGCTTCAGGTGATTCAACGTCTCCCGAGCCAGAACTTGCGCACAAATAATCGACCAGACTGATCAAGGTCTGCACCGCAACCGTCACCATGCATCAGAATAAAAAACGGAGCCACAAAGGGCTCCGTTTTTCATACCTCTCGCCATGACAGCGATACAGGCGTTACGACAGGATGAAGAACGCGGCAACGCCCGCCAACACCACCAAGGCCACCAGCACCAGCGGGCCAAGTCCGGCGCCACCTGAGGGGGCAGCGGCCTGCGCAGGGGCAGGCTTGGCCGCCGCGGGCTTGGGCGCAGGGGCTGGCGCAGGGGCGGCTGGCTTGGGTGCCGGTGGCGGCACGGGAGCCGACGCGACTGGTGCAGGCGCAGGCGCCGGTTTCGGCGCCGCTGGCGCCGGGGCGGCAGGTGCTGGAGCTGGCTGTGCTGCCGGCTTGGGCGCCACCACCGGACGGAATTGCGTCATGTCCGCTTCATCAAAAGTGTCAGCTACGTCGGCAGGGCCAACCACCTTGAAGGTCATGGCGTCGAATTTCACTTCATCGCCGTTTTTCAGCAGGGTTTCTTCCGTGCGCTTACCGTTGTGGAAAGAACCGTTGGATGACCCCAAGTCTTTCATCCACAGCGCGCCACCGCGAATCGACAGCTCGGCGTGACGACGCGATACATGCGGGCCACTAATGATGATGTCGCAACCCGGATCACGGCCGATGACCTTGGTGCCATCAACCAAGAACATCTTGCCGGAAATGGCACCGGTCATGGCTTTTACCTGCCACTGCGGCAGGGCCGGCTTGTCGGCGTCGCGCTTCACGGCCGTCACAGGAGGAGGAGGCGCGCCCTTGGACGGATCGGTAATCTGGATTTCCACCAGATGAAAGCGGATGACATCGCCCGCTTTCACTTCGGCTTTCTGGCTGACTTTCTCGCCGTTCAGGAAAGTGCCGTTCACGCTGCCCGAATCCCAGATGAAAAGCTTGCCGTCTTCCTGACGTAGCTCGGCATGAAACACGCTCAAGCCTTCATCGTTGATGACGAGGCCATTGCTGCGATCACGGCCGATGGTCAGGCGCTGATCAACAAGCCACATGGCGGGCTGGCGGTTATCGAGGAATTGCAGTTTCAGCATGATGACGACCTTCCGTTTGTCTTCAGTTGCCCGCTGGCGCGGTGGGTTCGGCTGCTGGGGCAGCCTCTTCGCCTTTGGGCTTGTAGCCCTGGTAGACCGCCTCGATGCTCTCGGGCAGTCGTGACACCTTGCCGCTCTTGCTCACGCTGAGCTGCAGCGAGCGGATGTTCTCGTAATGACGCTGGCTGAGTTCGGCATTGCTGACCGAGTCACGCACCAGTGTCGGGCGCAGGAACACCAGCAGGTTGCGCTTGACCTTGGTATCGCCGCTGGCGCGGAAAAGATACCCGATAAGCGGGATATCTCCCAATAGCGGCACCTTGCTGGTCGTCCGCTTGGTGTCATCTTGTATCAGGCCACCGAGCACGATGGTCTGGCCATCGTCCGCCAGGATGGTGGTCTTGATCGAACGCTTGTTGGTGATGAGGTCGGCCGACTGGATGCCTTCCGCACTCGGCACCACCGCCGACACTTCCTGCTCCACCTCAAGCCGCACCGTACCGCCCTCACCGATATGTGGAATGACCTTCAGCGTGATACCGACATCCTGGCGCTCAATCGTCGTGAACGGGTTGGTGGTGCCCGCGCCGGTACTGGTGCTGGAGCCCGTGATGAAGGGCACGTTCTGGCCGACAACGATTTTGGCTTCCTGATTGTCCAGCGTCATGATGCTCGGTGTTGAGAGCAGGTTGGCATTACTGACCGTCGACAGTGCCTGGATGAGGGCACCGTAAAACGTGCGGTCGCCATTGGCATTGGTTTCGGTCTTGCCCAGGCCGATGGTGGCGCCATTGCTGATGGAGGTCAGCGTCGGGTCGTTTTTGCTGGCCGCAACGGCGAGGCTGGCAATGCTGGTGCCGGCCGTATTGAAGTTGATGAGGCCCACACCCTTGGAGGGATCGCCGGCAGCCCACTGCACGCCCAACTGCGCGGCATTGTCGCCGGAGACTTCAATGATGGCGGCCTGGATCAGCACCTGCGAACGGCGCACATCGAGCTGTTCGATCACCGAGGCCATTTCTTTCATCAGTGCGGGATCGGCGCGCACCACCAAGGCATTCAAGGATTCGTCGGCAATCAAGCTGAGGGCAGACGAGGCGCCCCCGCCCGCCGCGCCCTTGGCAGCATCGCCCGCGGCCACGCCCGACACCAGACCTTTGAGGGTTTCCGCCAGTTGCTTGGCGACCCCGTGCTTGAGACGGAATACGCGCACACCACCCAGACGCTCAGTGGCCGGCGCATCCAGCGTGGTCACCAGATCGCGGATGCGCTTGCGCGAGGGAGCATCGCCCTTGAGCAGCAGGCGGTTGCCGCGCGAATCAGCCACGATGCGTACGCGACTGAGCTGCTTGCTGTCTTTGCTGGCCGCGGCTCCCGGCGCCGCTGTTCCTGTCAGCCCCTCAAGCATGGCGAGCACATCATCCACTCGCGACTCTTTCAGTGGAATGACCTCCACACCGTCGCCATCAGTGGCGTCCAGTTGATGGATGATGGCGATGAGCGCTTCGACATTGTTGGCATGATCCGACATCACCAGCGCATTCGCAGCAGGCACCGCGGCCAGATGCGCGAACTGCGGCATCATCGGACGCAAAACCGGCACCAGATCCACCGCATTGGTGTTGTTGAGCATCACCACACGGGTAACAAGCTCTTCACCACGCGCATCCCCTTTGGCATCCACACGCAAAGCAAACTGCTTGGCGTTCACATCCGGCACCAGCTTGATGCTGTTGCCCGCCTGCACCGCTGCAAAACCGTTGACACTGAGTACGCCCAGAAACAGCTCGTACACCTCGGCCGCATTCAGCGCCTTGCTGGAGATGACGGTGATGCTGCCCTTCACGCGCGGATCGACAATGAAGTTGCGGCCGGTAATTTCCGCCACTTCTGACACCAGCGCACTGATGTCGGCATCCTTGAGATTGACCTTCCAGGTTTTGGCGGATTTGGCGGCGGCAGCCGGCGTGGTCAACAGCAGGAGCAAACTCACGACGGCAAGCGGCTTGAACGCGAGCCGCAGGCAGAGTGTCAGCAGGGAGTCAAAGGCAAATGGCTTCATGGGCTCAAAATTTCCGTTCAATCGTCACGATCTGGCCGCCACGCTGCACTTCTACGCGGGCAAGGCCTGAATTCTGTACTTCCTGCAAAGTCACGCGGTCGTTCTGTGGGTCGCCCAAACGGCGTCCGTTCACACTGAGCAGGCGGTCACCCGGTTGCAGGCCTGCCGCCCGGCGCATCTGTTCAGGGGTATCGCCGGTCACTTCATAACCTGCACCGCCACGGCGCAATCCCATTTCCTGCAAGAACGCATCGGGAGAGCTGGTCAGCGACTCCATCGCACTGCCGATCAGCTCGCGCGCATTGAGAGTGGGGCCGGCGACACCGCCCGACGGCGATGGCGGCGCGTTGCCGCTAAGAAGGCCGGTTTTTTCGAAGCGCAGCACTTCAGTGCTGACGCCACGACGAAGCAGGATGCGGTCCTCGAACACCGCTTCGAGCACGGCACCACCGGGCAGGGATTCATTCAGACGGTAAAGCTTGCCATTGGCACCGTTGCGCTCGGCGACAATCGCACTGGAGCGGTCAGCGTCGGCACTCACAAAAACACCAGCAAGGCGCAGTTGCAGGCTGGTATCCGGCGCATTCACCGCCGCATCCGACGGCGGCGCCACCACGACGGCCTGACCAAAAAGATTAAGACTGGCAAGACGCGCAGGATCAACCGGTGGCGCGGCAGGACGCGACGCTTGTGCTGAAGCCGGCAGCGCCGGCAAGGCCGCGCCGTCGTGGCCGCCCAGCAGCCAGAGCAGCCCGGCCAGTACCCAGGCCATCCACAGCACTGCTCCTGTGCGCAAGACCCGCCCGGCTGCTTCCAGCCAGCGCTCCTGTCCTGCCGCCATCCCCGTTACCGTCAACATCCATCCCCGTTGCAGGCAGACGTCTTCTGCGTCTGCTCAAGTTCGTAGCGCGCGATGATGCCACAGGCACACAGCACCACTGATGACATTTCTGTTCGCTCTTGCGACCGCAGCGCCGCCCGCTCAGTCCGCCTGCCGTACGGTGGCGACCACGGCATCCGGATCGCCACCCCCACTCCGGTAAGCCGGGTTGTAACGCAGCAAACGTTCACGGAGTTGCGTTTCCACGCGGCCATCCGCCGCAATACGCACCAGTGCAAGACCCAAGCCGCTACCGGCTTCCGCCAACGCCAGCACCAGCGTGTCGCCCTCCAGACGCGGCGTCATCGCCAGCGCGGGCAGCGTGGCCTGCTGCGGCATGCCATTCAGGCTGAACTGCATCGCACCGCCGGCCCAGAGCAACCGGCCACCAGCCGCACGCCAAGCGCCACTGCGCAGACCACCACGCGAAACTGACAGGCTTTCGGCCTGCACCACGCCCGGCAGCTCCCACCCCGGCGGCAGCAGCGGCTGTACCAGCGCCACCGGCAGCTCCCCCGAGACCGCCACCAACTCAAAACGGCCCGGCCCCGCGACCAACTGGCCCTGCAGCGGGATCGCCCCCTGATTGCTGATGTCCGCCACCACACGCCCGGTAAAAAGACGCCAGCCCTGCATCTGCCAACGCAGCAAGCCACGGGTATCGCCCTGCGACCAGGCCGCCTGACCATTCCAGACCGAGCCACCCCAAGCACTCACCGACAGCGGCGCTCCTGCCGGCAGCGCCTTGTGCAGCAGGCTGGCAGGCGCCCGCACCACCAGCGCCAGCACGAGCGCCAGCAGACCAAGCAGAAACCAGGCAGTAAAAGACACCGGCGCGGAGTCGCTCCGGGCAGCATGCGACATAAATGAAACCTCGAAGACCGCCAGCCAACGCACCGCCAGACGGGGATGTCCTACCTGAACACAGCCCGAACATGATCTGAACATGGCCTGGGCGCGCTCAGGCGTCGTCGGGCAAAAACACGAATTTCGGTCCCCGACGACAAGTGGGGTTCTTTATAATCCCGCCCGTATCAAAAGGCGAGTACGAACCCGCCCACTCACTGCCCGACGACGGCGCCACCGCGCCGCACCAAGAGGATTGTGCATGTTCCCCACCCTTTCCCGCCTGACCCTCGCCATTGCCCTGGCAATGCCCCTTTCCGTCAGCGCATTTGAAAGCATTGAAAGCGACCGCCTGGCCCAGCCCGAACCCGGCACCAGCGGCGGCATCCGCGGCAGTATCGACGGCCGCAGTGGCAACACCGAACGCGAAAACTACACCGTCGGCGGACGCCTGCATTACCAGGCTGGCGACACCGGCATGTTCGTCGTCACCGAGCACAGCCGTGGCAAGGCCGGCAATCTTGAAATCGAAAACAACACCTGGGTACACGCGCACTACCGCGACGAATTCCAGCGCGGGCTTGCCGCCGAAGCCTTTGTCGACCACCTGAATGACGATTTCCGCCAACTCGATGCCCGCACCCAGCTCGGTGCCGGCGTGCGCTTCACGCTCGACTACACCGAGAATCAACGTGGCGTGTACGCCGGCATCGGCCTGCTGCATGAGTGGGAAGAGCAGGCCGGCGCCGACGACCATTACTGGCGCATCAACAGCTATATCAGCTACAAGCGCCAGCTCAACCCGCAGGCACGCGTCGTGTTCAACCTGTACTGGCAGCCCAGCCTCGACAGCAGCTCCGACCACCTGATCGTGGTCGAGCCCGCCTTCGTGGTAGAGCTGGCCAAGCAGTTGGAGCTGAAAGTCGGCGTGAAGCTCGAGCACGACTCCGCCACCCCCACTGGAGTGAAGGAAGACGAAACCCGCTACGTCACCTCGCTCAGCTACCAGTTCTGAGCCGGCACTTCAGGCATAAAAAAGCCGCGATGATCGCGGCTTTTTTATGCCTGAAGCGGTTAGCAAGGGCTTACTTCAGCAGGAAGTTTTCCAGCTTGCCGCCGTTATCCAGAATCTCCTGCAGCCAGCGCGGACGCTTGCCACGGCCCGTCCAAGTCTGGGTGTGATCCTTCGGATTGCGGTACTTGTCAGCCACCGGCTTCTTCACGCCCGACGCCTTTTTGGCCGCCTTGCCACCTTGCAGGCCCAGCAGCTCTTCCACGGACAGGCCGAGGTCGGCGGCAATCTTGTGGATTTCGTCCTTGGCGTTTTTCAGGGCATCTGCTTTCTTGGTCTCGATCAGTGCCGTGGCCTGCTCGATGACGTCTGCCAGCTCTTGCACGGTGAGGGCATTGAGATCGATTTTCATGAGGGGTATTCCATCGTTAATTAAGTCGGCGATAGTGCCAGCGCGCGCGGCACTTTACGGCAGTGACGCCCCGCAGGCAATGCGCAAGCTGCATTCAAACACGCAGAAGGCTAGGCTTGGCGCCCCCTGAACTGCCCGACCCGCCCCATGCCGCAGACCCTCAACGCCCTCTTCAACGACTGGTTCCTGCGCGGCATGGTGGCCGCCGTGCTCATTGCCTCCTTTCTGCCCGACCTCGGCCGGAGCGGTGGCTGGCTGCACCTGGACGTACTGCTGGATGGTGGTATCGCGCTGGTGTTCTTCCTGCACGGCATCGGCATCCCCACCGAAAAGATGAAGGCCGGCATCAGCAACTGGCGGCTGCATCTTGTGGTACAGGGCTTTACCTTCGTGTTCTTTCCCCTGCTCTACCTCGCGCTGCAATGGCCGCTGGCGCAACTGCTGCCGCCCATGCTGCTGCTCGGCTTTCTTTATCTGGCCGTACTGCCGTCCACCATTACTTCATCAGTGGCGATGACGGCTATTGCTCGCGGCAACGTGCCTGCCGCCATTTTCAATGCCACGCTGTCCAGTCTCATCGGCATCGTGCTCACCCCGGCATTAGTCGGCCTGTTGTTGACCAACGCACCCGCCGGGCTGCACGTTGATGTGCTCGGTGCCATGCAAAAAATTGCCGTGTTCATCCTGCTGCCTTTTGTGGCCGGGCAAGTGCTGCACCGCTGGCTGGGCGAATGGTTTGCTGCCCGCAAACGCTGGACATCACTCATGGATCGCAGCGTGATTCTGCTGCTGGTGTTGTCGTCGTTCAGCGACTCCGTGGCCGCCGGCTTGTGGACCGATTACGGCGCCGGTCTTTTGCTGTTGACGCTGGCCGCCAGCGCGGTTTTCCTGGCCATCGTACTGGCCACCAGCACGGCGGCAGCACGCGCGCTGAAATTCAACACAGAAGACGAAATCACCGCCGTGTTCTGTGGCTCCAAAAAAACACTGGCCGCCGGACTGCCAATGGCCAAAGTACTGTTTGGCGCGCATCCGGCGTTGGGGTTGATCGTGCTGCCGATCATGTTTTATCACCAGCTGCAGTTGATCGTGTGCGCGGCGATGGCACAGCGGTATGCGCGGCGGGAGGGCTAGCTACGAGGGTTGGCGGCCCGGGTTCCCGGCCGACCTGAAGTAGTGTATTTTCTCGCGCTCATTTCGCATCAGCCAGCCCCAACGTGCCGCCACACATGGCGGACGCCCCAAACATCAGCCACCACAACCTGGCCCTCAGCCAATAGGGAGCATCCCTTACGGCATCAGGACGGATGAGCTGCACGCTTGGCGACAGCATGCGAGATGAGAATGGAAATCCCATCAAAACCAAAATGGAAAAATGAATGAATTATTTCAAGAAAGCCGTGCTGGCATCGACAATCGTGGCTGTCTCGGGCTGTGCAAGCATCGTCAGCAAATCACAGTATCCTGTCACGATAAGCAGCACCCCATCAGGCGCAACGGTTGTCATCAAGAATAAAAGTGGCGCAGAAATTCATAAGGCACAAACCCCGACAACCATCACACTTAACGCCAGCTCAGGTTTTTTTAGCGCGGCACAGTACTCGATGGAATTCCAGAAAGATGGGTACCAGAACTCAACCGCAACGACTCAGGCCGGAATTGACGGCTGGTACATTGCAAACATCTTGTTTGGCGGCCTGCTCGGGCTTCTTATCATTGATCCGGCAACAGGCGCCATGTGGAAGCTCGACGAAAGCGTAACGTCAAGTCTGGCGGCTAATAGCCCACCAACGGCGGCGCAAGTACCTGTCATGCTCAATGACCCGGCATCCGGGCAGATGGCAGCGCCCGATGCACCTGCCATTGCAGAGCAGTTAAAGCTCCTGAAAAACCTCCGAGACGAAGGCGCCTTGACCGCCGACGAATATGAAACCAAGCGGAAAGCCGTCATCGAAAAACTCTGATGGTTCAGATGTAGAAGTTCAGATGCACAGAAGGGGCGGCAACATGAACGTTGCCCCCCTTTCTGTGAAGCAATGTCGGCGTCAGATCCCTGCACATATTCCAATAGCCCGAATCAAACACCGACCATTGACTCCGTGCGGCGTGCAATCCCGGGCTGTAACAGCCCCACGGCTCTTCACGCTATCAGCAATTACCCCACCATCTCCTCCGGCCGCACCCACGCATCAAACTCCTGTTCGCTCACATACCCCAACGCCAGCGCTGCCGCTTTCAGCGTTGTGCCTTCGTGATGCGCCTTGAGTGCAATCTCTGCTGCTTTTTCATAGCCGATATGCGGGTTCAGCGCCGTTACCAGCATCAGCGATTCCTCCAGATTGCGCTGCAACCGCGGCAGATTGGGCTCGATGCCGCGCGCGCAATGCTGCTCGAAGGCACGGCAGCCGTCGGCCAATAGCGCGATAGACTCCAGCACGTTGTGCAGGATGACCGGCTTGTAAACATTGAGCTGGAAATTACCCTGCGAGCCAGCAAAAGCCACCGCATGATCGTTGCCGAACACCTGCACGGCCACCATGGTCAACGCTTCGCACTGCGTGGGATTGATTTTGCCCGGCATGATGGATGAGCCGGGCTCGTTTTCAGGAATCGACAGCTCGCCGAGGCCGGCTCGTGGGCCGCTGGCATGCCAGCGGATGTCGTTGGCGATTTTCATCAGAGCGCCAGCCAGCGTGCGCAGCGCGGCGCTCACATTCACCATACCGTCGTGCGCCGAGAGCGCCGCGAATTTATTGGGCGCCGACACAAACAAATGGCCGGTACATTTTGAGACCTGCACCGCGATTTCATCACCGAATCGCGGATGCGCATTAAGGCCGGTGCCGACGGCAGTGCCACCGGTAGCCAGCTCGCAAACATCCGGCAGCACGCGATGAATGCCGGCCAGCGCCAGATCAAGCTGCGACACCCACCCGGAGCATACCTGCCCCAGCGTCACTGGCGTGGCATCTTGCAGATGCGTGCGCCCGACCATGACGATGCTGGCAAAATCACGGGCCTTAGCAGCCAGCGTATGCCGCAGTAGCGTCACCGCAGGCACCAGCGCATCCGTCAGT
This sequence comes from Moraxellaceae bacterium, assembly GCA_030684415.1. Lineage (GTDB taxonomy): Bacteria > Pseudomonadota > Gammaproteobacteria > Pseudomonadales > Moraxellaceae > UBA2031. The sequence goes on from JAUXNL010000328.1 coordinate 10,165, forward strand.
TGCGTGGCCGTGGCCACATGCATGACGGCCGGGAATACGTCGTTCGAGGATTGCCCGCGATTGACATGATCGTTCGGGTGCACGGGCGATTTCGTGCCCAACGCTTGGCCAGCCAACTGATTGGCGCGATTGGCAATCACCTCGTTGGCGTTCATGTTGCTCTGCGTGCCGGAACCGGTCTGGAAAACCACCAGCGGAAACTCGCCATCCCAGCGCCCATCCACCACTTCCTGCGCGGCCTGTACGACGAGCGCAGCAATCTCTGGCGATAGCTCACCCAACTCGGCATTGGCCTGCGCAGCCGCCTTCTTCACCAGCCCAAAGGCGCGGATCACGGGCCGCTGCCACCGGAATCGTGCTACGCCAATCGGAAAGAAATGCAGCGAGCGCTGCGTCTGCGCGCCCCAGAGACGATCAGCAGGCACCTCGACCGGGCCGAGGGTGTCTTTCTCGAGGCGAACCGCTTCTCCATGCGAGAGCGGGTGGTGAGTGCTAGGGTCACTGGCCATGACAAACTCCCTGAAGCAGGCGGCCATTGCCGCCATTCGCCCAGTACAGCACAGACAAGCAGCACTTGTCGGCCATGGCGCCACATAGTCATGTCGGCATGCGGTGGCGCGAACCGCTTGCCCGAACAACTCAGCCCGCTTTGCGCCCCTTCCAGTGCCGCATGCTGTCGGAGAGCCCAAGTATCTGTGCGGTTTTCACCTGCAAGCGCAGCGGCAGCGCGGCGCGCAGCCAGTCTGTCGTCTTGAGGATGAAAGGCTCTTTCACAAACGCTTCTTTGGCTTCAACACCTTCGATGATTTTGCCGACGATGTAATCTGGCGACATGGGCTTGAACAGTGACGGCATGCGCACGCCACTGAACATGCCGGTATCGATATAGCCGGGGCAAACCGTGGTCACGGCAATATTGCTCATGCCCCGCTCAATGAACTCCTGGCGCAGCGATTCGGAAAAACCGACGGCTGCCCATTTGCTGCCCGCATAGGTGGTGCCGTAAGGCACGCCGACAAACCCGGCGCCACTCGCGATATTCACAAGATGAGCTTCGCGGCTGGCTTGCAGATCGGGCATGAACACATACGTCAGGGCCACCATGGCATCGCTGTTCACGCGATACGTCAGCAAATGTTGTTGCAGCGGGACTTCGTCGAAAGCGCCACCGAACACAATGCCGGCATTATTCACCAGTCCGTCGATACGGCCGGCCACTGCATGCACTTGCGCCGGTAGTTGTTCGATCTGTGCAATATCCGTGAGATCGACCCGGATGGCCCAGGCGCGGCCACCGGACTTTCCGATTTCAGCCGCCACGGCGTCAGCGCCCTCACCATTGATATCCACCACCACAATGGCGGCGCCACGGCGAGCAAATGCCAATGCCATCAAGCGACCAATGCCACTGGCGGCACCTGTTATCAGAAAAGTCTTGTTGTTGAACACGTCAGGCTCCATGGCCGCAATATCTGGCCTGTTGGTGTGCGGATAAACTGGATGACTATCAACTAACGCGCGGTCAGTCCTCGACGGCGCACCCGACATCTGCTCATTTTTGCACTGTGCATGTCGGCAATACCGTCATCCAGAGATTTTCTTGTTCAAGCTGCGCAGCAGCGATTCATGAAATCACGCATGAGGCGCAGGTATTCACGCTGCTGCAGGTGGAACACATGGTTACCGGGAAACCAATGCATCTGGCTACCAGCCCAATGCTCGTGCAAAAGATTGACATAGCGTGGCGCGGTAAAACGATCACCCGCACCACCAATCACCAACAAGCGCTCGGGCTCGATCACCGGCGTATACGTCAGCGGGCAATGCAGCGCCATGAAATGACGCAGGGCAACAATATCGAGCCCATGGGGGGCGAGCAGGTGACGGTAGGCCACGCTGAGTGGCGGCCACTCCATGATCATGTCCATCGGCAACACCACCGGCGCGTTCGGAATCGCGAACTTCAACCGCGGTTCCACCGACGTCGCCAAGGCCGACAAATACCCGCCCAGACTCAAGCCGGACACGCCCATGGTGGTGACGCCCTCACCTTCCAGATAATCCATCCAGACGCGTAAATCGTGTATGGCTTGCAGCATGGCCTCGTTGACATGTGCCATGCCATTGGAGAAATAACCAAAGCCGCTGAACGGCTCGAATGGCGCACGCCGGCTGCCATGAAACGGCAGCGTGTACAGCAAGATGTCGTAGCCCTGCGCATAAAACCAGCGCAAGGAAAACATCAGGCTGTTGATCCAGTACGCATCCAGAAAATAACCATGCAGAAATATCAACGTCTTGCGAGGGCCGTCCGGATGCCGCCAGTGCTCGGCAGCCACGTGATGGTTCTGCGTGAAGGCGCGATAGTCTGCACGCAGTGCAGGGTTCAGGGCCTCATACGGACTGAAGAATCGCAGCCGGTCGACCCGCGCATCGGGTGGCCGTGCGCCGAAACTGCCGAGCAGTCCGGGTGTCCCACGAAAGACTTCAACGCCCGATGGCGGCGCACGGAAGACTTCATCCGCACGACCATGCGCCTGCTCCTGGTAAAAGCTGACCCAAGCCAGCTCTTGCTCACGACGTTCGCGCGACAGCAACTGTGGCAGCATTGCCAGCATGACGGTGGACGCCAGCCCCGTGCGCATCAATACATCCGCGGCGGCGGTCGCCTGTACCTTGAACGGATGACGATCATCCATTTCCGTGCGATGCGGCTGACGATAAAAGTCTGGCGGCAGTACCTGCCACCAGTCCGGCGACGCTATCGACATGAGGGTCATCCTGCGGCTCAGGCCGCCAACTTCTGCTGCTCGGCCAGGAAATCATCGATCTGCGTCAAGAACTCGCGGTTATCGTGATCCCAAGGATGAAAACCGGGGCGGAAATAATCGGCATACGCACGCAACTGGATACGCAGCAGACCGATATCCCCCATGGTGTAGCGGAAGAATTTGCGCCAGCCTTTGAGGTCGGTGAGCTTGCCTTCCGTGCGCAGGACCTCAAGGAACACCGGAATCACCAGACCCCAGAAAATCACCGTCGCGAGTGCAAGACCGACACAACGCAGCGCATAGGCATCGACACCCCGCCCCATGACGGCCGTCCAGACATCGAAAGCGACAGCTTTGTGTTCGGTTTCTTCCAGCGCATGCCAACGCCAGATGGCGGCGTAGTGTGGCTCGGCGCCGGCGGCCACGCGAGGCTCACGCAGCACGCTATCCGCCAACAGCGCCGTAAAGTGCTCCAGCGCGATGGTGCCACTCAGGGCAAATGATTTGGGCGCATGCTTGGTGAGCCCGGACAGTACCCGAAACACGAATTTCTCGAATTTCGGTGCAATCGGTGCGCGCGCAAACAGCGCTGCGTTGTAATCCTCATGCTCACGGCCATGCATGGCTTCTTGCCCGATAAAGGCTGTCACGGCCTTTTTCAGTTCGGGATCTGTGATCTGGTCGCGATAGGCGCGCACGCTGTCGATGAAGAAACGCTCACCCACCGGCAGCACAATGGAAAATGTATTGAGAAAAGCCGTAAACACGGGGCCAGCCGCATCATGCCAATCGCTGATACGCTCGGGCGGAAGACTGAAACGCACATCACGTCGTGTTGGCAGGATGGAGGCGATGGGGGCTTTTTTCTTGTTCATGGCAATATCCCGGGAAAATCAGAAAATGGTAGGTCGACAGTGCCCCGGACTTCCTTATCGTGGTGCAGTGCATGGTAAAGACTGGTGCGCGACAACGCTGGACTCCCGCTTCGCCCGGCAGGAAGTTGCCCTTGGGTCGGGGTACGCGCGGGCCCAGCACCATTGGTAAAAAACAATGCTGCCGGCCGCCAACACTCACCCGGCGACCGGCAGCATCACTTCAATCGCGGCGATACAAAGTGATGACGCAGGCGCCACCCAGACCCAGGTTGTGTTGCAACGCGATACGCGCATCTTTCACCTGACGCTTGTCCGCCGTGCCACGCAACTGCCAGACCAGCTCGGTGCACTGTGCAAGGCCGGTAGCGCCGAGTGGATGGCCTTTGGAGAGCAAGCCACCGGAAGGATTGGTCACCACCCGGCCGCCATACGTGTTGTCTTCGTCCCAGATGAATTTTTCGGCGCCGCCTTCAGGGCAGAGGCCAAGGCCTTCATAGGTCAGCAGCTCGTTGGCGGTAAAGCAGTCATGCAACTCGACCACATCCACATCTTCCGGACCGATGCCTGCCGCTTCATAGACTTGACGCGCTGCTGCCTTGGTCATGTCGTAGCCGACCATCTTGATCATGCTCTTTTCTTCAAAGCTGCTGGCAAAGTCCGTGGTCATGCTTTGCGCAGCGATGTACACGGGATTCTTGATGCCGTGCTTTTTCGCAAACTCGTCAGAGCAAAGAATGGCAGCACCCGCACCGCAGGTGGGAGGGCAGCACTGGAAGCGCGTCAGCGGATCGAACACTTCTTCCGATGCCATGATTTCTTCCAGCGACAACACCTGACCAAACAAGGCGTAAGGGTTGTTGCTGGCATGACGACGGGCTTTTTCTGCGATCTTGCCAAAGGTTTCTTTTTTAGTGCCATGCTGCCAGCGGTATTCGCGGCCGGCACCACCAAACATCTGTGCGGCCGGCGGCGCGCTGCTGAAGCCTTGAGCATCCAGCATCACCTGGGCATGCATGCCCATGGGATTCTCGCGGTCGTTGAATTTTGAGCCCAGTGCGCCGCGCTCCATTTTTTCAAAGCCGATGGCAATCACGCACTCGGCAAGACCGCCTTCGATGGCCTGACGCGCCAGGAACAGCGCGGTCGAACCAGTGGAGCAGTTGTTGTTCACATTGATGACCGGAATACCGGTCAGGCCCAGTTCGTAAACGGCACGCTGGCCACAGGTGGAGTCGCCGTAGACATAGCCGGCAAACGCCTGCTCGACTTCGGCATAAGGAACACCTGCATCCTTGAGCGCAATCGTTCCGGCCTCGCGGGCCATTTCGTGGTAGTCGGGGCTGCTGCCAGGCTTGGCAAACTTGGTCATACCGACACCGATCACATTGACACGACGTTTCATTTTTCAATCCTCATGCGGAAATTTCGGTTGGCTCCCTCTCTCGCAACACGCGAGGAGGGAGCACGGCACTCACACCAGACCTTTCAGGAATCCCAGCTCATGCGCGAGCGCGGCACTGCCGTCCACACGCAGCTCACCGCGCTGGTACAGATCGCGCAGTTCGCGACCACCCTGTGCCAGCTCTTTCAGATGCGCATCGCTGATGCCGAACACGGCAGCCGCTTTGTCGCTCTGACCGCTCTTCACCACCGCCGGGCTCACCGAGAAATCGAGCAGCCAGCTTGCATCTGGATCACGCACATCGAATTGCACCAGTTGTGTCAGCGAAGCTTTGACCTTTCCGGCACCGAGGCGCTCGGCCAGCGCGGCAAATATGGCAGGGGCTGACGCTTCACGCGGTTTGGATGCTACTGGTGCCGCCACGGCAGCAGGGCCGGCGGCAAGGCGCTTGACACGGGCCTCTTCAACCAGCTTTTTGTCCATACCGGACAACACGCTGAGTTTGTTCGACGCCATGACATTGCCATGTACTTTCAGCTTGCCGCTAAAGAACAGCTTTTGTACTTCGCCGGTGTTGCCACCGAACAGCACAGGCGAAAGCTCGGCGTCCATTTCCAGCGTGACGTCAGCCTTGTCAGCAACGCCAGCACCCGCACTGCCCTTGCCATTCTTCAGATCAATAATCCAGCTTGATTCCGGATTGTGGAAGGTGAACTGGAACACCGTTTTAGTCTGCTCGACCAACTCAGGCTTCGCGGCCACAAACGCAGCGATGCCCGCAAACACATCCGCCAGCGTGATGCCATCGTCAGCGGCAGGGGCTGCAGGTGCAGCGCTAGCCGCAGGTGCGGATTTACCGGCCGCAGCGATACGGCCCGCACGCGCTTCTTCCACCAGCTTTTTATCCATGCCAGCGAGTACGGTGAGCTTGTTGGAGGCCATGACGTTGCCATGCACCTTCAGCTTGCCGCCGAAGAACAGCTTCTGCACTTCGGCGACTTCGCCGCCAAACAACACCGGCGCCAGTTCTGCATCCAGCTCAAGCGTGACATCGGGTTTGTCGGTAGTGCCGGCACCCGCGCTGCCATTGCCGTTTTTCAGATCGATAAACCAGTTGGAGTCCGGATTGTGGAAGGTGAACTGGAAGACCGTTTTCGTCTGCCCGACCAGCTCAGGCTTCAGGGCCACATATGACTTGATGGCCGTGAATACATCGTCCAGCGTGATGCCCTGATCGACCGCCGCGGGGGCCGCAACAGCAGCGGTAGCCGGTGCACTGGCGGCAACTTTCGGCTTGGCCACCGGCAATTCCTTGTGCAGCTCTACCACCGCATTCTTGATGACGACTTCGTTACGCTCTTTCACGGATGTTTCGAATACGATGCGCGTATCCGACTCTTTCCACATACGTGTGACCAGCGTGTCGCCGGGGAAGACGCTCTTGGCAAAACGCACCTTGATGCTTTTGAAGTAACGGCCATCGTTGCCACAGAACGCCTTGATGACATGGCGACCGCAGTAACCGAAGGTGCACATGCCGTGCAGGATGGGCTTTTCAAAACCGAAGGCACGCGCAAAATCCGGGTCGGCATGCAACGGATTCCAGTCGCCAGACAAGCGATACAGCAAGGTCTGGTTTGCGTCAGTTTTTTCTTCGATGACGGCATCCGGCTCACGTGCGGGCGGCACGTTGATATCGGCGCTGGGGCCACGATCACCGCCCCATCCGCCCGCGCCTTTCACGAAGGACGTCATTTCGTTATAGGCCAGCTCTTCGCCAGACTCGTCCTGTGTAGAAATGGCAAAGGTGATGACGGCATTCGGCGCCTTATCGAAGGCTTCCTTGAACTTGAAGACATGCTTCAACTTGGCATGCGGTGGCAGCGGCTTTTTCAACTCCATGTATTGCTCGCCGTGCAGCAGGCGATCAAAGCCGAAACTCATGCCGGGTAGCGACAGGCTGCCTTTTTTGGCGGCATCCAGCATGGCGTTGAGCTGTGGCATGGCGCCCCAGGTCGGCAGTGCGCCGAATTCGCCACCCAGCTCGTACACGTATTTGAGCTCAGCCTTGTCCATCGGGTCGCGTGCAGCGCCAATGCCCAGCGCATAGAGCGACAAGTCGCGCTCGTCATACGACGACTCCAGCACCAGCTCGGTCTTGGTGGCCACATCGAGATCGATGAACTCGTTGCCACCTAGGCTCGGATTGCTGATCGCACCGAGAATCGGCGCTACCGCTTCGTTGGTGTTGGTCGGATGTGTGCTCTCGCTGAAATCGGTAATGACGGCCCACTTGCGCGCCACGTCATCTGCACTGAACGCACGGCCCATGGGGAAGATATGACCCACGGTGCGTTCCCACCGCAGCTTGGCGATAAAGCCTGCCCCCACTTCGAACAAGCCTTTGGTTTCTTCGCAATCTTCATGGCAGAGCCAGGCCACCAACGGGCTCACGGCTTCCGGCTTGAGGTTTTCCAGCAGCGCGGGCGGCATGATGGTTTCCGTCAGACGCGAGGCGGCAATCGGCGCAATCGTGTTGACGAAAATGTTCTTGCCACGGCCTTCTTCCGCCAGGCAATGCGCCAGCCCGAGAATACCGAGCTTGGCGGCGCAATAATTGGCCTGACCGAAGTTGCCGTAAATGCCGGCGGCCGACGTGGTCATCACGATACGGCCGTAGCCTTTTTCGCGCATGATCGGCCATGCGGCATGCGACACGCTCATGCTGCCGTTCAGGTGCACGCGCTGCACGATGTCCCAGTCGGCCTGGGTCATTTTCTGGAAGCTGACATCGCGCAGGATGCCCGCATTGTTGATAACGATATCCACGGTGCCGAAGGCGTCGAGCGCGGTCTGCACGATGCCGATGCCGTTTTCCACGGAATCATAGTTGGCGACGGCTTCGCCCCCCAGCGCACGGATTTCTTCTACTACCTTGTCGGCAGCCGATGACGACTTGCCGTCGCCATGCGCGCTGCCGCCGAGGTCATTCACCACCACTTTTGCACCACGCGCCGCCAACTCGAGCGCGTGCGAGCGACCAAGGCCGCCACCGGCGCCCGTCACAATGGCCACACGGCCGTCAAATCTGAGCTCTGCCATTTTCATCTCCTTTTGCGTCAGCCGGACAATTTCCGGGTGACCATCAAAGCAACACTGTCAAAAACAACACTGTGCAGTCACATCACGTCAAAAAAAGGGGCGGCCAACCGGCCACCCCTCAATCATCAAATGGAACGCGAAATCAGCTCTTTCATGATTTCGTTGGTGCCACCGTAAATACGGTTGGCACGGGTGTCGATGTAGGCCCGGGCAATCGGGTACTCCATCATGTAGCCGTAGCCACCGTGCAGCTGCACGCACTCGTCGACCACCTTGGAGAGCAAATCCGACACCCAGTATTTGGCGGCGCAGGCGGCCTCGACACTGAGTTCGTTTTTCAGCACCAGCTCCATGCAGCGGTCGATGTAAACGCGGGCAATCTGGATTTCCGACCGCATCTCGGCCATCTTGAAACGCGTGTTCTGGAACGACGCCACGGGCTTGCCAAAGGCTTTGCGCTGCTTGACGTATTCAGAAGTGACGGCCAGTGCGCTTTCCGCACCTGCCACGCAAATGATGCCGATCATCATGCGCTCCCAGGCGAGCTCCTTCATCAGCATGATGAAGCCCATGCCTTCCATGCCGAGCAGGTTGCTCTTGGGCACACGCACGTTGTCGAAAAACAGCTCGCAGGTGTCCTGACCGCGCATGCCGACTTTTTTCAGCGGCTTGCCCTTGGTGAAGCCGGGGCGGTTCGCTTCCATGATCAGCAACGACACGCTCTGCGCGCCGCCGGCGATGTCGCCGGTTTTCACCGCCACCACGGCCACATCGCAGAGATAACCGTTGGTGATGAAAATCTTGGAGCCGTTGACGATGTAGTCGTCACCGTCTGCCACGGCCGTGGTGCGGATGCTCTGCAAATCGGAACCGGTGCCCGGCTCGGTCATGGCGATGGCGCC
>JAUXNL010000272.1 GCA_030684415.1 Moraxellaceae bacterium
GAGCGCGCAGCAGCTTCGGCAAGCTCTTGAAAGAAGTAAACATCGTCTCCGGAGCCAAGGGCGGAGGCCTCCAGGAATTTACCCATCTCGTCAATGATGACTAATGTGCCGTCATGAGGGCGGCTCTTGGCCTCTTCGAGCAGCTCTGCAATTAGTGTTTGGGTATTTGGCTTGCTACGGCCATCGACGTTCTTGCCTTGTGCGCGGCGAAGCGATGCATGAAGTTCTGCCACGACGCTTCCGCGCCGTCCTACGGCGGGGACGATTAGCCAGCCCTTACGGACCGGGAAGGCTTTGTCGAAGCCAGGCTTTGAGTCCAGATTTAAAGCTTGGCGAGCTTTCGCCCGAAGATTTTTATCTGTATGCAGGGCGCTTGCTAAAGCGACGGCAAGAGAGCTTTTGCCGCCGCCGAAAGGGCCAGTCCAAGTAAAGCAGCGTTGGTTGGTGCCAGAGAGCTGCTTGCACATGCCATCTATTACGGAGGCCGCAGTAGCGTGGCAGATGTAGCCGGAGAGTGCATCGGCACGTCCAATATCAGCGTCGACACGAATGGAGCGCTGGTATTGGCGCGAAATCTGGACGATGTCCGACAGAGCCTGTTGCTTCTTGTCAGTCATAGGCGCGCCTTATCATGCTCTTGATATCTTCTTTGGGCAGGTCTTTGCGGTGGACTTGGCGAAGGCCTGCCGAGTCAGTCCATTCAAGCTTGCGCTTGGTGAAGTCGGACAGGGCGATCAGCCGTTGGGCGATCGACTCCTCGTCGAGTTTGAAAACGCGGCCGGGAGAGCCTTCCGCATAGGCAACAGTTTCGAAGGCCAGCGAACTCTGCCCGTGCGCTTCGCGGTTCCAAAAATCCACGAGGGCATAGGCGAAGATGCCGTCATGTAGAGACGCCTTTGGGCCGCGACGAAACGCATACTGTCCTTTATGGACCTCTTGCAAAAGACCTAGCTCACCCAAGAGTGGCTCGGCAAAGTCCTCGGGGGAGCCGCCTGCTGCACGGGGCGCATAGCTACGCAAACAAGTTTCTAAATCTCGCGAGATCGTTGAGGTCGAGAGGCGATGCTTTGGGTCGAGATCACGCGCGTAACGGCCTAGCGGTTCTTCGAGCTCTTGCCGAGTGAATGTAGGTGCCGTCACATGGTTGAAAAGCCAATACCACGTCGTTGAGCGGATGCAGTTGCCTGCAAGCTGCCAATGGGCGAGCCATGCCGTTGCCGGATTCTCAGCATAGGGGTCTAGTCCACTATCTCGTAGAATTTCGCTTGCCAGGCTATTAACTTGATAGCCGCCGGCGACCTCATGCATGACGCCACATGCCAAGGCCCAATGCTTGATTGATGCAACCATGTTCTTGCCCACCCCAAAGGTGGCAATGGCTGTCTCATCGGCGAAGGTGGACTTGAGGATTAGGTCATCACTGACTACCTGATCGAAGGCCTTCTTGAGCCACATTTGACGTAGAGGAAACGTCTCATGGCCAGAGAAGTGGGCAGGTATTCCTTTACGGGGAGACTGAGACGGATTCATGGGGCTATACTAGCTCAGACTGGTGAATCCCACCAGTTCTAGTCGCTGCGGTACTTAGTGTGCCAAGGGATGCTTTGGTGGGGGTGATCGGCTCCCCTATTATCTTCTAAGGCATTGAAAAACAAATAAAAAATTTATGAGGGGATCTGTAGGCATAAGCTTGATGCGACGAGCATCGCTTTGGGTCCGATTAGAATGTCGGTTCGAAGTCTGTGCCTTGTCGGCGGCCTGCTTGGTCTGCTCTTTCCATGACCGATACTCTCCGGCGCTCACCCGATGCGTTCCTAGGACGATCACAGAACCCTTGCGCATTAGGCCTCGCGGTGTCTCGTGGTCAGTGGTGTGCATCAAAAATTTTCACTATTGCGAAATTGGATGGGCCCTACTTAGTTGCGCAAAAAAAGAGGCTCAAATGAGCCCCTTTTCCGCCATCGACACCGTAGTGGTGCCGGTGGCGATAAAATGATCCGTCACGCGAATCTCCAGTAGTGCCAGTGCATCCTTGATCCGCTGCGTGATCTGGATATCCGCCTGGCTCGGCTCACGCGAGCCCGACGGATGATTGTGGGCCAGAATCACCGATGCCGCATGGTGCCCAAGCGCCGCTTTCACAATTTCCCTCGGATACACAACCGTAGCGCTCAACGTCCCCCGAAACATTTCTTCGTACGCGATCAGCTTGTTCTGGCTGTCCAGAAACAACACACCGAAACGCTCTTCGCTGTAGGCGCCGAGCAACGCCGGTAAGCATTCCCGCACGGCGCCGGGAGAGTCGAGGCAGGTGCCCTTTGCCAACCGCTGTTCGGCTACTTCCCGCGCCACGGCCAGAATCTTGTCGCCGGTAGCCGGGGTGTAGCCGCCTTTGCCGTCGGCCATCAGCAGGCCGGTAACGAGCGCCGGTGTGTCTTCTTTCTTTCGTTTCATGCATGACCTCCTTCTGTGGTTGGCGTTGTCGGCAGGCGTGCCTCCAGTTTGGCTTTGAGGCCGGTGGTGGTGGCGGCGGCGCTGGTGGTTGTGGTGTTGGCTTTGTTTGAGGTGTCGGCGTCTCGGCTGTCGTCCTCTGGATAAAACTCCGCCATGACATCTGCGCGCTCTTCCACTGAGTCTTCGAACAAGCCATTGGCAAAGCCGGTTCGAGCGGCACGGTCCAGCGCGTCCTGATCCAGCCCGCTGTCGCGCCGTTTCTGGTCGGCTTCCACGGCGTGTATCACCGCATCGTCCAGCGCCATCCCTTCGCGTACCGCTAAGTCCACGAAGAAGATGGGCGCGCGATGGCTTTGCGTGGTGCTCTTGCCGCGCAGGGTGAGCGTGAGCGGCAGGCAAGCCAGGCGGTTGCCGGAAATGGCTTTGAAATACGCGAGGCGGGCGGTCAGCGTGCGGATGCTGTTGAAGCCGGTGGTGCGGAAGATGAAGGTGCCCATGTCTTTCTCGTCGCCGATACGCACATTGAGCCGGCCGTAGGGTTTGCACGCGCCATCTCGACCAACTTCGCAGGCATCGGGCGAGGGGCAGGGCAAGGTGTCGATGCCGTGGCGGCCCACACGTCGGCATGTTTCGCCGTTACCGACGCAGAGCGGCCGGCCGTTGCGCCGGTCGAACATCGTGTATTCCGCGCGCAGGTTCAGATCCGGATCGTTGAACAGCATCCGCACCGGAATGCTGCGCAGCTTGCCGTTGGGCGAGTCCTTGCGCAGTTGCTCATCAAGCGGGTGTAGCACCCAGCCGCTCTTGTTTTGCACTTGGGTGGTGATGGTGAACTGGTCATCTTTTTCCGGGATGCGCTTCCCGTGTTTTTCCACCACTCGGCCAATGGATATGCGCCCGAGGACAGGCGGGGTGATGGCGAGCCCTTTAATCATGGCGAGATGCCTCCGTGGTGTTGTGCTGGATGATCTGGTCGGCGGTTTTCCGGGCGGTCTGGCCCGATTGCGAGGCCCTCGTCACGAGCAGGCGCTGCGCGTCCTGGATGCCTTGGGCATCGCTGCGGCAGACCTTGAGGCCGTGTTCGAGGTGGGTGGTGATCTCGTTTTCCCATTCCAGAAATTTCAGGAGTGCTTGCATGGTGGTCCGTCCTTCAAAAGCAAAAAGCCCCGGCGGCCGGTGAGGGCTGTCAGGGCGGCGGGTTGAGTGAGGGTTGCATTGGGGGTGAATGGGGGTTGCATGCAGTCGGGTGGAGTCGCAACAGCTGACGCGGGCGTGCCTGACCCCGTGCTCCGCGCACCCTTGCGCTCAGGTGGACACCAGAAAGCGACGCACGCCCGGGCGGGTCATCGGGTAGGTGTCGAACAACTCGGGCCGCTCGCGGGCAAGCCGTCCAAGATCGATGCTCTTGGCATCTTTGGTCCGCTTCCAGGTGATCTGGCCGTTCGCAAAACAAGCACGGCTGGCCTCGCCCATGCGCTGCTGGAGGGTCTGTTTCAACTGTGCCTCCTGTTGCTCAAGGGCGGTGAGCTCCGCGCGCAGGGCAACGAGGCGGGTAAAGGCATCCGCCATCGCGGGCTCGTCGCCAAGATCAATCGACGTGCCGCGGTCACGCGGATAAAGCGCCTGCAGGGCGTGGGCGGCAGAGTCCGAGCCATCGGCCGGCGGCGGGGTGTCAGTCTCGACGTACTGCCAGAAGCGGCGCTCCAGTTCGATCAGGTGGGCAATCAGCGCATCGTCGCGCTCGATGCGATGAATGCGTGCTTCCTGACCGCCCAAGACCACGCACACATCGGCGGCCTGTTTGCCGGTGACGGCCAACTGGTGCTGTACCTGCACCTCGACATACTCCGGCACGCCGTCTTGCCAGAGCCGTACGCCAAAGCCCCCGGAGGTTTTGCACTCCAGCAACTGCACATCGCGGGCGCCGATGATTTCCCGGTCGATGTTGGCCAGCATCCACGGATGGGCCGGATGTTGCAGCACGGCATGAACACGCCGCACCCGGTGGCCGGTGTGGCGGGTGTAGTACTCGGCCACGAACGGTTCGAGCAGCGTGCCCCAGTAGGTCGGGTGGCCGTCGTCGTTCGGGTCAATCTGGGGCAACTCGGCATC
>JAUXNL010000283.1 GCA_030684415.1 Moraxellaceae bacterium
CAGCGTCAGCGTCAGCGTCAGCAAGGCTCGCACTCCAGGATGGAAAATCCTTGAGAATCCGCCGAATACAGGGAAAAAACCGCAGGCTGCCCCACTCCGCCGGTTTGCGGTATTCTGTGCGCCCTTGGGTTGCCGAGCACTGACCGCTCTTGAACACTCCCTCACCGGCCCGCCGCCAGCTCACGCTGGAGCCTCACGACACCCGTCGCCTGAGCGAACTTTGCGGGCAGTTTCATGAGCATCTGAAACTCATCGAACAGCGTCTCGACGTGGCCATCCATGGTCGGGGCAACCAGTTCCGTATCGAAGGCGCACCCGGCGCCGTCAATACCGCCATCAATGTGCTGGAAACCCTGTACGCCGAAACCGGCGGCCGTGACGCACTCGATGCCGGCGCGGTGCACATCCTGCTCTCCACACTTGAAGATGCCCCACCACTGCATGTGGTCGACAGTGGCGATGCCACCTTGCAGATCAAGCGCGGCGCCGTGCGCCCACGTGGCGACAACCAGAAGCAATATGTCGACGCGCTGCTGGCCAACGACATCAGCTTCGGTGTCGGCCCGGCCGGCACCGGCAAAACCTATCTGGCCGTGGCGGCCGCCGTGCACCTGCTGGAAAAAGACGAAGTCCGTCGCATCATGCTGGTGCGCCCTGCGGTTGAGGCCGGTGAAAAACTGGGCTTCCTGCCGGGCGACCTCGCCGAAAAAATCAATCCTTACCTGCGCCCGCTCTACGATGCCCTGTATGAAATGCTCGGCTTTGAGCGCGTGGCCAAGTTGATCGAGAAACAGGTCATCGAAGTGGCGCCGCTCGCCTACATGCGCGGACGCACGCTGAACAATGCCTTCATCATTCTCGACGAAGGCCAGAACACCACGCCGGAACAGATGAAGATGTTCCTCACCCGCTTAGGCTTCGGCTCAAAAGCCGTGATTACGGGCGACATCACCCAGGTCGACCTGCCCAAGGGCCAGGAATCCGGCCTGGCCCACGCCCTGCGCGTGCTGCACGACGTGAAGGGCATCCACATCACGCGCTTCACCGCCCGCGATGTGGTGCGCCACCGTCTGGTGCAGGTGATTGTGGAAGCGTATGAGGCCTTTGATGCACGGCCGGCCCCAGCCCATCGTACGGCGCGCCCGGCCAGTCTGGCCGACACGGCTTCTGACACGAAAGCCCGTACCACAATCAGCGCAACAGCCCGTACATCGTCCGAGGCATCACCCATTACATCCCCCACACCCGCTGCAGATGGCGAGGCGTAACCGGCATGCAATCTGCATCCTCCATCCTTATTGATGTGCAGCAGGCCTGCACGGCTGACGGTGTGCCGACAGACGCCGACTTCCGTGCATGGGCGAGCGCGGCGCTGCAAGCCGGTGGCTTTGCCGGAAGCGCTGAAATCACGGTGCGCGTGGTCGATGAAGCCGAAAGCCGAAGCCTCAACCACGACTACCGGGAACGCGATTACGCCACTAACGTGCTGTCGTTCCCGAACGAGCTGCCCGACTTCCTGCGCGAGCAACTGCCAGTGCTACCGCTGGGTGATCTGGTGATTTGCGCCCCCGTGGTGGCCCGCGAAGCGGCTGAGCAAGGCAAGGCCGTGCAGGCCCACTGGGCGCACCTGACCGTGCACGGCAGCTTGCATCTGCTGGGCTTCGACCACATCGAAGATGATGAGGCTGACGCCATGGAAGCGCTTGAAATTGCCGTGCTGGCGCGGCTCGGCATTGCCAATCCTTATGACGACAGCGACACGAACAGCCATCCGACGACCGATAGCGATAGAGCTGAAGACAACAACACACAACAGGCAACAGGAACACATCATGAGTGAGGGGCGATCTCCGGGCGACAGTCCGAAGTCCTGGCTGAGCCGGCTGACACAAGCCATCAGTGGCGAACCACAAAGCCGCGAAGCACTGGCCGACATGATCCATAGCGCTGGCGATCGTGGCCTGCTCGATCCCGATGCCCTGCGCATCATCGTGGCCACGCTGCAAGTCTCCGAACTCCAGGTGCGCGAAATCATGGTGCCACGCGCCCAGATGGTGGCGTTGCGGGCCGACATGGAGCCGCGTGATTTTCTGCCAATGATGCTGGAATCGGCGCACTCCCGCTTTCCGGTACTGGGCGAAGACAACAACGACGAAGTCATCGGCATCCTGTTCGCCAAAGACCTGCTCAAGCTCATCCGTGACGAAAAAGCCGAACGCTTCACGCTCAAAGACTTTCTGCGCCCCGCGTTCTTTGTGCCGGAGTCCACGCATCTGGACCGCCTGATCAAGGAGTTCCGTGCCAAGAAAAACCATATGGCCATCGTGCTCAACGAGTACGGCGGCATTGCCGGTCTGGTCACGCTGGAAGACGCTCTCGAACAGATCGTCGGCGAGATTGATGACGAACACGATTTCGAAGACGACGAAGACACGCTGGTGCGCGAAATCTCGCCCGGCGAATTCGTGGTGAAGGCCATCACCCCGATTGCCGATTTCAACGAGCACCTCGGCAGCCGCTTCAGCAATGACGACTACGAAACCATCGGTGGCATCGTGATGAACGCCTTCGAACGCTTGCCCGAGCGTGACGAGCAGATTCAGGTGGATCAGTGGCTGTTCACCGTCCTGGCCGCCGACCGCCGCGCCATCCGTCTGCTCAAGGTCGAAAAGAAAAACTGACGCGACCGCTCTTCTTCCGACACAGGTTTTCCATGCCGACGCTCGCCCGACTTCTGGATACGTTGCGCAAGCAGCGCCTCTTGCCGCTGCTCATGCTCGCGCTGGGCGCGGCCACGCCATTCGCTTTTGCTCCCTTCGGGCTCTGGCCGGTGGCGCTGCTCACCCTCGGCCTTGCCGGCGAACTGCTGCGCGGCCATGCGCCTGGGCGCACGGCGTTTCTGGCCTGGTGTCACGGCACCGGACTGTGGGCCTATGGCGCATCCTGGCTTTACGTCTCCATTCACGACTATGGCTACACGCCGCCTTGGCTGGCCATTCCGATGGTGGCCATCGTGGCCATGGTCATGGGGCTCTTTTTCGCGCTGATCGGTTTTTTATATGCGCGCCTGCGCTGGGACCGTGCCGCCCTGCTGACCCTGCCTGTGCTCTGGGTGCTGGGCGAATGGCTACGTTCCTGGCTGTTTACCGGCTTTCCCTGGTTATTCACCGGCTACGCCTTTGTCGACACCCCGTTGGCAGGCTGGGCGCCGCTGCTCGGTGTATTCGGGCTGAGTCTGATTGCCGTGTTTTCCGCACAGGCCGTGTTCCGCGTACTGGCCGACAAGAAGGCATGGCCTGCACTGGCGGTGGCCGCCGGCTTATGGGCTGGCGGTGCCGCCCTGCAAACCGTGCACTGGACCACGCCCACCGGCGAAAAACTCTCGGTCAGCATCGTGCAGGGCAACATTCCGCAGGAATCCAAATGGCAACTGGAGTGGCGCGACAAGACCGTTGATATCTATCGCGAACTGTCGAAAAGCGAATGGGGCCGCGATCTGGTGATCTGGCCGGAAGCGGCCATTCCGATGTTCTATCACGAGGCTCTGAAAGAGCTGGAGGAAATGCAGGACAACGCCCTCACCGGGCACTCGGCTTTTGTCACCGGCATTCCGTATATCAACGCAGAGGACGGCATCGACAATCTGTATTTCCACAACAGCATTCTGGCGCTGGGCGAAGGCCGTGGCATTTACCACAAGCAGCGGCTGGTGCCCTTCGGCGAATACATTCCGTTTGAAAGCCTGCTGCGCGGTGCCATTCCGTTTTTCGACATGCCGATGTCGAGCTTTACCGTGGGCGCTGCCGACCAGCCCCCGCTGGCGGTGCAGAAAATGCGGCTCGGCCCGATGATCTGTTACGAAATCGCCTACCCGGCACTGGTCCGGAAAATCGCGCGCCACAGCGATGTGCTGACCACCATTTCCAATGACGGCTGGTTCGGCGGCTCCATCGGGCCTCACCAGCATTTCCAGATGGTGCGTATGCGCGCGCTGGAGACTGGCCGCGAAGTGATCCGAGCCACCAACAACGGCATCTCCGCCATCATCGGCGCTGATGGCCAGGTGCGCGAACGCGCACCGCAGTTTGAACGGCTGGTATTGCGCGCAGACGTAGCAGCCTATCGCGGTCAGACACCGTATGTGCTGGCCGGCAACCTGCCGGTGTTGCTGCTGATGGCCGTACTTGCCGGTATGGGATGGTGGCGCACACGACGCGCAACATCTGGCGGCGAGACCACTACGGCGAAATGAAATACAGACGCGGGTGCGCTGTGCAGCACACTCTTGAGCCGCTCAACGTGCCGCAAAACAATTGCAGCCGTTCAACGGTCGTTTAGCCGCTTGCTGAAAAATGCTTTTCAGCAAGCGGCGACCCTACCAAGGATGGCCGGCTCGCGAATCAATCACGCTTGCGTGTTTGATTCAGCGTGGAGCGATTCCGGACAGGTGCCGGAATCACGGGGTGAAAAAACCCGGGAGGGGCGTTTTTCAGCAACCCGTTAGCCGAGTTCGTTGCGCAGGCACTCTTCAAGTGTGCGTGAGCGGAAACGGAACTTCGCCTCCAGCAAGCGGCTCGGCAACACGCGCTGCCCCCCCAGCAGCAACACGCTCATCTCGCCCATGGCCAGACGCAACACCGTGGCCGGAATATGCAGAAAGGCAGGCCGCCCGAGAGCGCCGGCCAGCGTTGCCGTGAATTCGGCATTGCTCACCGGTTTGGGCGCCGTGGCGTTGAATACGCCCGCCAGTTTTTCATCGGCGAGCAATAGCAGGATCACGTTCAGGTAGTCCTCGAGCGCAATCCACGACAGCCATTGCTCGCCCGTGCCCAAGCGCCCGCCCAAGCCCAGGCCAAAAATCGGCAGCAGACGTTTCAGCAGGCCACCGGAGCGCCCCAAGACCACACCGGTACGCACCAGGCACAGGCGCACTCCCATGGATTCGACCGGACGCGCCGCATTCTCCCAGTCACGACACAAGGTATGCATGTACTCCTCGTGCGGCGCGGCGTTCTCTTCCAGCAGGCGCTCGCCCTGATCGCCGTACCAACCAATGGCCGAGCCACTGATGAGCACGCGCGGTGGCTGCGGGCGACGGCGCAGGACATGCACCAACTCCTCGGTCAGCGTGACGCGGCTGGCCTGCAACTGCTGTTTGCGCGCCATCGTCCAGGGCCGGTCGGCAATACCTTCTCCCGCCAGATTGATGACCGCATCGAGCGGCCAGTCTTCCGCAAAACCGGTGAGGCGCGGAATAGCGCGCACACGGCCGGCAAACATCTTCTGCGCCTTATCCGGATGCCGGCTGAGCACCGTGACCTCGTGACCGGCCTCCAGCAGGCGCGGCACCAGTGCGCTGCCGATAAAACCTGTGCCGCCGGTAATGAGAATGTGCATGTCGCGCTCCTGCGCAAAAAGCAGAGCACCGCGGCCAATTGGCAGAGGAGCCCGGCGAACAAAGGGGTCTGGTCACGCCGTGAACGGCGCGCCGGGCGCGTGTCATGTGGCCGACGTGTGCCCGACCGTAGGGCCGATAGGCGACCACAGCAGGCCGGCGAGTGTAAGGGATGCTCATCCACGGCGGCCATGCCACGCGGCCTGCACGTCCGAAGGTGCACCGTCAGGCGTTTAGCCTGAGCCGCGGCCCTGTCATCGCTTAGCTACTGGCTGAAAACACCCCTCCGGGGGTTTCAACACGCGACTCCGACACATGTCCGGCATCACTCCACGCTGTATCAATCACGCAAGGGTGATTGATACGCGACCCGGGCAACTACTCATAAGAGGGCAAAGCAGAGGAGGCAACACACAGAGGGGCAACGCTTGCTCCCGACAAACCACCGGGCAGGGCTTGCGCCGAAATTGTTATAATATAACATTGTTAGCCCTCCACCCCCGCCAGGACTCCCTCGCCATGAACCGCCTTCCCGTCACCGTGCTGTCCGGCTTTCTGGGCGCCGGTAAAACCACCCTGCTCAACCACATTTTGCGCAACCGCGAAGGCCGCCGCGTGGCGGTCATCGTCAATGACATGAGCGAAGTCAATATCGATGCGCAATTTGTCGAGGATGAAGTGCAGCTCACGCGCGGCGAAGAAAAGATGGTG
>JAUXNL010000286.1 GCA_030684415.1 Moraxellaceae bacterium
TCATGGATGGCCGGGTCGCGAATCAATCACGCCTAAGTGATTGATTCAGCGTGGAGCTGTTGGGAGCTGCTGATGCGACTGACCCTGCAGGCGCCAGCGGCGCGCGCATTTGTTACCATGCCCGGCCCTTGTTCGTGGCCATCTGCTCCATGTTTGCCAATATCCGCATTGTCCTTGTCAACACTACCTTGCCCGCCAATATCGGGGCGGCGGCGCGCGCCATGAAAACCATGGGGCTGACGGACCTCTGTCTGGTGGACCCGAAGGTGTTTCCCAGCGCCGAGGCCACGTCGCTGGCGTCAGGTGCGTCGGACGTGCTGGCCAGCGCCCGTGTGGTGGCAACCCTGGAGGATGCCGTGGCCGACTGCTCGCTGGTGATTGGTGCCAGCGCGCGCAGCCGCACCATTCCCTGGCCGATGATGGATGCGCGGCAGGCGGGTGAAGCGCTGCGCATCGAATCGGAAACGCAGAACGTGGCGTTGGTGTTCGGCCGTGAAGATCGCGGGCTGACGAATGAAGAGTTGCAGCGCTGCCATTACCACACCTGCATTCCGTCAAATGAAGAATATGGCGTGCTCAATGTGGCTGCCGCCGTGCAAGTCCTGGCCTACGAGGTGCGTATGGCACACCTGAATGCGGATGCGCAGCCCGTGCCGGAAGAAAACCGCATGCCGGTGCAGTTCCTGCGCTGGGACGAAGAGGTGGTGCCGCATGGCGACATGGAACGCTTCTATACACATTTCGAGCAGATGCTGCTGGATACCGGATTTCTGGCGCCGGACAATCCGCGCCAGTTGATGGCACGAGCGCGCCGTCTGTTCGGGCGCGTGCGTCTCGACCGTATCGAGTACAACATGTGGCGCGGGATTTTTACCCGGCTGCAGGAAATCGCGGCGGAACTCGCTGCCGTGAAGAAAAAGGATTGAGTGGTGGCCGATTGCCTTGCACCGGCAGGTGCGAAGGCAATGGCACATGACATGACGATGCTGCAAGCGTGCGAAGACCTCGCGCCAGCAGCCCGCATCAACAGCTCGCACACAGGTACCGGTTCATGTTTGACCGACTGAAAGAAGACATCGCCTCCGTGTTCGATCGTGATCCCGCTGCGCGGACCACGCTTGAAGTGCTGCTCAACTACCCCGGCATCCACGCCATGATTTTCCATCGGCTGGCGCACCGGTTGTGGCTGGCCGACTGGAAGGGGCTGGCGCGCTGGCTGTCCTCGTTGTCACGCTTTTTCACCGGGATCGAAATCCACCCTGCCGCTCGTATCGGCCGCCGGTTTTTTATCGATCATGGCATG
>JAUXNL010000299.1 GCA_030684415.1 Moraxellaceae bacterium
TGAGGACGCCAGCAGGCTGTGATGGCAAGGCGGCGGGCCTTGAGCGGAGGGGAGCGTACTAAAGTACGTGACCTGACGCGAAAGGCTCGCCAACGCCGCCAGCGCAGCCTGATCGCGCCCTCAACCGATGCGGTAGTTGGGCGCTTCCTTGGTAATGGTCACATCATGCACATGCGACTCCTTCATCCCGGCTGACGTGATTTTCACGAACTTGGGATTGCTGCGCATGGCGTCGATGTCGGCGGAGCCGGTGTAGCCCATCGAGGAGCGCAGGCCGCCCATCAACTGATGCACGATGCCGCTCATGGGGCCTTTGTACGGCACGCGGCCCTCGATGCCTTCCGGCACGAGTTTCTCGACACCGGCGGCGGCGTCCTGGAAGTAGCGGTCGGCCGAACCACCGCCGCGCTGCGCCATGGCGCCGAGCGAGCCCATACCGCGATAGGCCTTGTAGTAGCGGCCCTGATACAACTCAACCTCGCCGGGCGCCTCTTCGGTGCCGGCCAGCAACGAGCCGACCATGATGACGTGGGCGCCAGCGGCGATGGCTTTGGCGATGTCTCCTGAGAAGCGGATACCGCCGTCGGCGATCAGCGGAATCTGGCCCTTGAGCGCACGCGCCACACTGTCGATGGCGGAAATCTGCGGCACACCAATACCGGCGACGATACGGGTGGTGCAAATGGAACCGGGGCCGATGCCGACCTTAACGGCATCAGCACCGGCGTCGAGCAGCGCAAGCGCCGCATCGCCCGTGGCGATATTGCCGCCAATCACCTGAATATCCGGATAGTGCTTCTTGATCCAGGCCACACGATCCAGCACGCCACGGCTGTGGCCGTGCGCGGTATCCACCACCAACAAGTCAACGCCGGCATCGATCAGGGCTTCGGCACGCGCTTCGGTTTCAGTCCCGGTCCCCACTGCTGCGCCGACACGCAAGCTGCCCTGCGCATCTTTACAGGCATTCGGGTAGAGCTCGGCCTTACGGAAGTCGTTGACGGTAATCAGGCCCTTGAGCTGGAAGGCATCATCCACCACCAGCACTTTCTCGATGCGGTGTTGGTGCAGCAGCTCCTTGATGCGCTCATGGCTCTCGCCTTCTTTCACGGTCACCAGATTCGCCTTGGGCGTCATGATGTTGGAGACCGGCTGGGCCAGATTGGTTTCAAAACGCAAATCGCGGCTGGTGACGATACCGACCAGATCATTGCCCACCACCACCGGCACACCGGAAATGCGATTGGCCTTGGTCAGCTCGATGAGATCGCCCACCGTGGTGCCGGGCCCGACCGTGATCGGATCCTTCACCATACCGGCTTCGTACTTCTTCACTCGCCGCACTTCGGCCGCCTGGGCGGCGATCTCCATGTTCTTGTGCAGGATGCCAAGACCGCCCTCTTGGGCGATGGCAATCGCCATACGGGCCTCGGTGACCGTGTCCATGGCCGCCGACACCAGCGGGATGTTCAGGGTGATGCCGCGCGTGAGGCGGGTTTTAAGGCTGACATCCTTGGGCAGGACATCGGAGTAAGCCGGCAGCAGGAGCACGTCATCAAAGGTGAGTGCTTCCTGAACAATCTCGAGCATGGTGCGCACCAGGCGGGGGGATGGGGGGAACAGGGGCGCGATTATAGAGGAAAGGTGACAGCGGTTGAACCGGAAAGCCGGTCAGGTTTTTCAGCCGGCGCTCAGGGCGCGGGGTCTTCCCGACCCTGCTGCTGCAAGCGCTCCATACGCTCGACCTGCTCCCGGGTCTGCGCTTCCAGCAGGGCGCTGGCGTCCTCGGCCTTTTGCTCAGCCTCGCGATAGGTGGCCGTCTGCTCGGGGGCCTTGTCGCCCCCGAGCTGGGTGTAGACCAGCCAGGCCACAATCAGCAGCGTGATGAGCAGGGACACCATGCGCATGGCAAAACTCCTTACGAGACAGGTAGGCCTAGCCGGCCAAGGATGGTCGGGGCGCGAATCAATCACGCTTGCGTGATTGATTCAGCGTGGAGCGATTCCGGACAGGTGCCGGCGTCACCGGCTGAAAAAGCCCGGGATGGGTGTTTTTCCGCCCGTGGCTAAGTCTCAGGGCTGGGCGGACAGGTCATCCGGGGAGGCCACGCCCGTCAGGCCCATGGCTCGCGGGGCGCCGCTACTACGTTGCTGACCATCACCAGCTTTCTTGGCTGCTTTGTCCGCCGGCCGCTGGGCGGCATAGGTCTGCACTTCCTGCTGCTCGACCAGAACCGCGCCCGGCCCCGCCTCACTCAAGGGACCGAAGTGCGTCATCCCATGCTCGTCAACCCAGCGATATACCGCATTCCGGTCATGTGCAGGCTCGGCGCCGCCAGACACTTCAGCCCCCCCGGACACTGCCGGTGAATGGCCCGCCATCTTCATCAGCGGTTCACGGTAATGCCAGCCTGCCCCGGCAATCGCTGCCAACACCACTACGGTCATCAAGCGCACGATGGCTCACCTCTTGAGTTCGGTCTTATCGGTCTTGTCATCCGGGCCAACGGTCCGGAGTCGTGCCGCCAGCAATAACATAGCCCCCAGAGGATGCCACCCTCGGCCGGCATGAGCGGTGGCCGGCGCCGGCAAACGTCAGATGCCGTTCTGGGCGTCACGGGCCTGCTGCATTTTTTCGGCATTGCGGATCATCTCGTCGCGCACACCATGTAGCAGCGCACTGCCAGCCCGAGGCTGGCCATCCGGCCCAAGCGTTTCGGGTGCGGGCAACGGCGGGGCCGTCACACGATCCATGGGCGTGACGGTACTGCCGTCGAGCACCACCTGCTCGCCTTTGCCCGGCGTCTGACCGTAATGCACAACACCGTCTTTGTCTGTCCAGCGCCAGAGCACATCAGGCTGTGCTGGCGTGCTCGTCAGCGCCTTGTAGCGATAGCGGATTTCATCACGCCAGTGCCAGCCGGCCGCCAAGGCCGCAATCAGCAAGACAATCGCGGCGGTTGAAAATCGGGACATCGGGACTCTTCTCCCTAACAGTTTGCTGAAAAACGCTCATCCCGGGCTTTTTCAGCAAGCGGCTAATCGGCAACGGGCCATGTCTTTCTGACACCTCCCGAGCAAAACAGTTCGCCGACTCATCCCTGATGGCGCTGCAATGGGCGGGGATTATAGAGAGCAGCGCCAAGCCTGCCAGCACGATATACGCATCGAATCTGGCACAGGGCGCTGGCGCAGCCCATCCATGTTGCAATCCGTCACTGCAGCGTCAGCAGCTGACCGCTAGAATCGCGACATCACCGCCCCGAGCCTCCTCATGAGCCACCCCGTCAGCCCGAGCCCGCGCCGCCATGTCCTGACCGTCACCTTGCTCAACGAGCAAGTGCGCGACATGCTGGAAAACAGCTTTCCCAATCTCTGGGTCGAAGGTGAAATCTCCAATTTGTCGCAGCCTTCTTCGGGCCATCTTTACTTCACGCTGAAAGATGCCGGCGGCCAGATCCGGGCGGCCATGTTCCGTGGCAATAACCGCTTTCTGCCTTTTGTGCCGAAAAACGGCCAGCAAGTCGTGGTGAAAGCACGTCTCAGCCTTTACGCCCCGCGCGGCGACTACCAGCTCATTGTCGAGCAGATGGAAGAGGCGGGGCTGGGCGCACTGCGCCGGGCTTTTGATGCGCTGCGCCTGAAGCTGCAGCAAGAAGGCCTGTTCGAAGCCGCGCGCAAACGCGAATTGCCGGAGCGTGTGCGTCATCTTGCTGTGATTACCTCCGCCACTGGCGCCGCCATCCGCGACATTCTCTCGGTGCTCGAGCGGCGCTTTCCCGGCTTACCCGTCACTGTCATTCCCGTGCCTGTGCAAGGCACAGAGGCGGCACCAGCGATTGTGCGCGCCATCGCACTGGCCAATCGCGAAGCCAAAGGCGCAGGGTTCGATGCGATTCTGCTCGCGCGCGGCGGCGGCTCACTGGAAGACCTCTGGGCGTTTAACGAAGAGGCCGTTGCCCGCGCAATCGCGGACAGCGAATTGCCCGTCGTCAGCGGCGTCGGCCACGAAACCGATTTCACGATTGCCGACTTTGTTGCTGACGTGCGTGCCCCCACGCCCTCTGCCGCCGCCGAGCTGCTCAGCCCCGATGGCGAAGAGCTCGCCGCCACATTTGCCGGCTATGAAGTCCTGCTCGAGCGCGCCCTGCGCGTGCGGCTGGCGCGTTGGCAGCAACAGCTCGCGCATTTGCGTGCGCGGCTGCGCCACCCCGGCCAACGCCTGACCGACCTCGCGCAAAAACTCGACGAGCTGGAGTTGCGACTGGTGCGCGCGCAGCAGCGCAACCTGCAACAACGGGCACAGCGACTGGCCGGCATTGAGGCGCGCCTGCGTGGCCAGCACCCCGGCCAGCGCCTGCCGGCATTGCAACGCCAACTCGTGATGCTGAACGACCGCCTGACGCGCAGCCTGCAACTGTCGCTGCGCGAGCGGCAGCAGCGGCTTGCGCATCTGGCCGAACGCGCCCAACTCGCCAGTCCGCTCGCCATTCTGGCCCGCGGCTATGCCGTGGTAACGCACAACAGTGTTGTCCTGCGCAACGCAAGCGATGCTGCCATTGGCGATACGCTGATCACCCGTCTGGCACATGGCACGCTCACCAGCCGGGTAACTGCCACCGAACCCGCCACCACCACGAAGGGAAAAACCTGATGCTGCTGCGCCTGACCGCGGCCACCGCCGCCCTGCTATTTTGTGTACAGGCCGCTGCCTTGCCGCGCGAAAGTCGCGTGCCGGGCGGCATCGCCTTGCTGCCGTTGCCAGCGGACAGTGCCGACTCCATCAGCGCCACACTCGATGGCAAGCCGGTTTTCGTGACCCGGAACACTGACGGCAGCCGCACGCTGGTAGTCGGCATTCCACTCACCGCCACTCCAGGGCCGTTGGCGCTGCTCCTGCGCAACGGCAATGCCACGCAAGAAATCCGCCTCGACGTTGTAGCCAAGGATTACCCCGAGCAACGGATCACACTGCCCACGCAACAACATGTCACCCCCAGCGACGAAAACCTGGCCCGCTACGCACGCGAAGCCAAAGAGCAGACGGCCGTGTACAAAGCCTTTCGCGAGCAGAGCATGAGCTGGCCCGCATTCATTCAGCCTGTCGCCGGCCCCTACAGCAGCCCCTTCGGCCTCAAGCGCTTTTTCAATGGCGAGCCCCGCGCGCCACACGCCGGGCTTGATATTGCGGCGCCAGAAGGCCGCCCGGTGCAAAGCCCGGCAGCTGGTGTCGTTGCCCAAACTGGCGATTATTTTTTCAACGGGCGCACCGTGATGATCGACCATGGCAACGGCCTCGTCTCCATGCTCTGCCACTTGAGCGAGATTGCCGTGAAAAAAGGACAGGTCCTGAAGCCCGGCGACATCATCGGCAAAGTCGGCAAAACCGGGCGCGCCACCGGCCCGCACCTGCACTGGACGGTGAGCCTCAACGATGCACGTATCGACCCATTGCTGCTGTTACCGGCACGGGCCGAGTAACCATGGCAGGCACCGCATGGCTGCACTGGCTCCGTGACGACGCGCAAATACCGCTGATGCGTTTGCTCGCCGCACTGCCAGATGCCGAGCGGCGCGAGTGCGAAAGCCTGGCTTCCCCCGCCCGGCAGCGCGGATTTGCGCTCTCGCGCTGCATGCTGCGCAATCTGCTACACCATCACCGGCAATGTGCCCCTGGCGACATCCGCTTTTCGCGCGCTGAAAATGGTCGGCTGCAACTGGCCAAGAATTTTTCAGCAACCGGCCTGCAGATCAGCCTGAGTCACACCGATGGCATGACAGCCGTC
Organism: Moraxellaceae bacterium; assembly: GCA_030684415.1. Taxonomy (GTDB): domain Bacteria; phylum Pseudomonadota; class Gammaproteobacteria; order Pseudomonadales; family Moraxellaceae; genus UBA2031. The sequence continues at coordinate 5,786 of JAUXNL010000299.1, forward strand.
ATCTGCGCCGACGCGCCCTGTGGGGTGGATATCGAGACGGTGCGCGAACGTCGCGCGCTGGCCATTGCCCGCCGCTACTTCACGGCAAGCGAAATTGCCTGGCTAGAGGCGCAACCGGCGACCAGCCGCACCGATGGCTTTCTACGCTTGTGGACTCTGAAAGAGGCCGGCATCAAAGCACTGGGCCGCGGCATTGCCGGCAATCTTGACCGTCTGGAAGTTGTATTCACTGAGGGGGTGCCGGAGGGCCGTGGCGATCTCGCCGGGCTATCGCTGTGGCAAACGGCGGGGCCGGATTACTGGCTAGCGGCTGTGGTGGCTGATAGCCGCACAACTTTTGTCGCCACGGAGCTTGCGCTCTCTGATCTATTTCCCAGTTGAGTGACTCACAGGAGCCTCAGGCATCTTGTCGCGAACCAGTAGACCGACATACTGTTTTGCGGAGAGTGTCGGAAACAGACCATAGCCTTGATGGATAGCGAACGTTTTCTCATCCCCCAGTTTGTAACGGCGCTCCTCCGGATAGGCAGGCACCTCTAGTACCAGACGCTTACCCACCCCTAGGCTTTCCCAGCGCTGCATATTTCCTGCATCACCGAATATCTGAAACCTTATTGACTCCGCTTCCGAGAACTCTCTCGAAATGGTTTTCCCAGCGACCCAAACCATAAAAGTTGAGGACAGCGCCAAAAGCAGAGCGAAAAACATAGAAGTCGCCTTACTTGGCTCCCTCCATAAAAACCCGATAGTGGCAATAAGAATAGCGATAAAAATCCACAAAAATACCGCAGCTCTTCCACTGAATGAGAGATAAACCGCGTCACCACTGATCGAAAAGAAAATAGACGCCAGCAGCATGAATATCGTTAGCAACAACACTCCCGAATATCTCGCAGACAAGGGAGCAGGTGAAAACATTGCTGTCCTTGCTTTGACTCCCTCAGGCAGCAACCGCTCAAAACACTCGACAATCGACTCACTCCCTGACACCGGAACCCAATACTCTGACCGGGAAAGGTTAAGACTTATATCGGCGCCCGATTTCATTCTGAGCAGATATCTATTTTTTACGAAAGTCGGCGTAACTTCCTCAATGAAAGACAAGTCTTTCCACTCAAAGTCACGCCAACCCAATTTATTCAGCCCGCGAAAAAAAATACCTCGATCACTTATATAGATTTTATGGCTGCGTTTTATATAAAAAACTATACTGAAAAAAATAGTATATCCGGATATAAAAACTAATCCATTATTCGCCTCAGAGTCAGTGAAAAATCCAGAAATAAGCAAAAAATAAGAACCCACACCAGCAGCAGCCACCACCAAGAATGAGTAAGCCAACCTACGCGAATCTCGCACGTAGATATGCTCCTCAGCGCCTACTCCAGACTCCACATCCATGCTTCGCGCACTCCCTTCACATTTTCTGTATCTTGGACAGCAATACGGCGAACCTAAGCCCGCCGTTTTGTCAGTCTCGCACACGCTGTGGATGCGTCAGTGCGTGAACCCCAACACCAACTGCAGCCAGCCGGCCAAAAATCCCATGATGCCGCCCATGACGATGACAATCCACTCGTCTTCCTGAAAAGCCGGGCGCAACAAGTCCTGGAACTCCTTTGAGCTCATGGCCTTCATGCGTGTGGAGAAAATCGACGCAATGACCTTGGCACGATCACGATTGAAGGCAACATTATCGAGTGGCTGCAATGAAAGCACGGAGGCCTTTTCAACAATGGTGCGCTTGAGCGCGGCGTAGCCGGTAGGCCCGACCGTCAGCTGAATCGCCGTACGCACCACCCCGCCTTCCAGCAACGGGCTGATGTGGCGACGGATCAGGGCGCGGGTACGGTCGGCATAGGTGCCGGTGAGCATTTCATGCACCAGATGTTTGAGCGACACCATTTCCTGTGCGGAAAGCTCGGCAAATTTTTCAGCAATCTCCGGCTGACGTTGCAAGAAAAGCCCCTGCAAGCGCCACGGCCCAATCTTGATGGGGTTGAGCGGGCGGAACACCATGGCCAATGCAATCCAGTTGGTGGCATAGCCCAGCACCGCACCGTAAATCGGCAGCCCCCAGTCCGAGGGATAGAAGTACCACAACACCATTTGCACCAGACCCAGCGCAAAGCCGATCCAGAAACTTGAGGTGACAATGAACGCAATCTCACGGTCGCCCACATCCTGGAACACACGCACGACGAGCGCCTTGTCTGCCTCCATCTGGCGCACCACCATGCCGCGCAAATCGATCAGGTCTTCGATGTTTTCACCCAGATCCCGGACCAGCCCATCCATGATGGCCGGCACCTGACGGCGTACACGGGCATAAACCCGTTTTTTGAAACTGATGGGCAGGTTTTCCCAGAAGACGCGATTTTTCTCGTGCATGATTTCGTCGATGAGCTCCTCCATGCGATCGACAAGAACCGTACTGACATGCCGCGCGATGCGGTCGGGCTCCATCTCGCGAAAAATCTCCGAGAGCGAGCCGAGCTTGGCGAGCGTGTTGTCCACCACGATGCCGGCCATCTTGCCGGCCTTGCGCGGCACGATGCCCTGCCAGCCAATCCAGGGCTTCCAGATGCCGACAAACTCCAGCGGGAAGAACACCATTTTCATGGCGACCCAGACGTGTGCCCAGGTCACGACTGCAGCGACAATGGGAATGCTGATGAAACCCCAGAAATGAGGCATTTCGCCGATATGCGCGAAGAAGGCAAAGACGGAGTCAATCATGGACGGAAACTGCTGTTGTTGTTGGAGTGGTGCAGCCTGGATGTCTGTGCGGGTCGAGCATATCAGCTTGGTGGAGGCGGCTCATCATTCCCGTCACCGGCATTTGCGCCCGGCCCGGCCAGCCATGCCGCCAGTGCGTCGGCCAATTCCTGACGGCGGAAGGGCTTGGTCAGTACAGCATCCATGCCCGCCTTGAGGCAGGCCTCGGCCACACTATCCTGGGCATGCGCCGTGAGCGCGATGATCGGCAGCCGCCGCCCACTCTCCATGGCACGCCAGCGTCTCGTGGTTTCAAAACCATCAATGCCGGGCAACTGGCAGTCCATGAACAGCAGGTCAACCCGGTCTTCTTCAAGCGCCAGCATTTCAAGCGCTGCCTCTCCGTCAGGCAACACAACAACTTCACAGCCCATCTGCCGCAGCATGCCTTCTGCCACCAATTGATTCGCGGGATTGTCTTCCACCACAAACACCCGGGCATGGAACGGGCCATCAGCCTGTTGCACCATCAGCTCTGCTTGCTCAATCGGCAGCATCACCTCGAACACAAAACAGGAGCCGACATCAGGCTCGCTGTCGACACTGAGATTGCCGCCCATGAGTTCGGTCAGCCGGCGCGCAATCGCCAATCCGAGCCCCGCACCGCCATAACGACGGCTGGAGCGATTATCCACCTGCACAAAAGGCTCAAAAATCTGCGCAAGGCGCTGCGCATCAATGCCGATACCGGTGTCACACACCTCGCAGGTCAGCATGACCTGCTGCCCGGGCCGGGCCGCCGTCAGCAAGCGTACGGTAATACGCCCGGACGGCGTGAACTTCACAGCATTATCGAGCAGCTTGGTGAGGATCTGGCGTAGCCGCAGTGGATCGCCGATCAGAATGTGTTCGTCAGGCCGAGACTCCAGCTCAAAGTCGAGCGTCAATTGCCGGCGCCCTGCTTCCACTCGAAACTCGTCTACCAATGTGCGCAACAATGCAGGCGCATCAAACGGCTTGTGCTCAAAGAGCAGTCGTCCTTGCTCAAGGCGTGAGAAATCCAGAATGTCATCGACCATGCGCAGCAGGTCGGTGCCCGCCTGCCCCGCATGGCGCACATATTCTTTTTGCTCAACATCCAGCGTTGTGTCTTCAAGCAGTTGCAGCATGCCGGACACCCCGTTCAGCGGCGTGCGCAACTCATGACTCATCATGGCCAGAAAGTCACTCTTGGCGCGGCTGGCACGATCCGCGTGTGCACGCGCATCCACCAGCTCTTGCGTGTAACGGGCCTGCAGGCGACGGGCATCATCCAGCGTGCGGGCCAGCAGATTGAGGTGGTCGCCGAGGGTGCCGATTTCGCCATCCGTGCCCACATCAACGCGCGCGCGGAAGTCACGGGCCTCCAACTTGTCCACCATCCCGATGACCGCCTCCAAGGGTCGCCGCACCTGTGATGCCATGGCATTGGCAAGCAAGAAGGTGACCACGAGGGCAAGCCCGCCCAACAGCAGGCCGGTAAACAGGATTTCACGCTCGCGGGCGAGCGCCAGCTCATTGCGGAAAGTGATTTCAACTCGCCCCAGCAAACTCGGCACCGCTGAAGCGACCGGCGTCAGCCAGTCTTCTGCATTTGCCACCACCACGCTTTCAATAGGCGCCGTGAAATGCCGCAGACGGTGCTCTGGCAGGTCACTGCGCATATCGCGGCTGTGGCCATGCTCAATCACCAACTGCTCATCCGCCGCATAAATCCGCACACGCACCACACCGGGCTGCCGCAGCAAGGCATCCAGTTGGCCACGCAAGCTGTCGGCGTTGCCGGAGATCACCGCATAGTCAGCACTTGCTGCCAACTGACGCGCCATCAGATGCCCGCTCGCGCTCAACTCGCGCTCGGCATCGGTCAGCCGCGCCTGCAGGAAATAGCCCAACAAAAGGACGAGCATGAACAACGCAGGTGCAAGGCCCAGGAACATGACGCGCTGGCGCAGACTCCATTGCCGCACATGCAAAAGACGAGGAAGCTTCAAGGCCATGACGGGCTCTCCCCTGCCATGAGAATGCGCGTCAATTCGTCGGCATCAGGCAATTTGCGGCCGAGCGCACGCGCGACCTGCGCATTGAGTATCACTTCGAATCGCCGCACTCGGGCCGGCGGTAGCCAGCGGCCGTCACGCGCAAAGTCGCGCAACCTCTCTGCGGTTTCGCTCGCCAGAGTGGCGGGGGAAGCATGCAATGAAGCCAGAGATCCGGCATGGACAATCGCGGGGCTGCCGCCGACAAACACGCGATTCTGGCGATACGCCGCCAACAGCACTGGCCGCAAAAGATCACGACCAAACAATCGGCTGCCTGCAGGAGCAAGCAACACATCCGTTGCCGCCGCTAACTCGGCAACATCGCGCAGAGGACGGGAGGCATCTGCCACCCGCCATTGCAAGACAAAACCGGCCGCCTCCGCGTGCTCACGGAGCAGACGCGCGCGCGGCAATTGCGCGCTGCTGTCGAGCAACAGGCCGGCACGCCGCAAGCCGGGATGAAGCAGGCGAGCCAACTGCAACTGCAGCGTCCATGAAGGCGCCCAGTAAATGGCCGTTTCGCCACTGCGCAAGGGCTCTGCATCAGGATCCGGCCGCAATAACAACAAAGGACGGCGAAGCTCACGCGCCGCCGGTAACACCCCGTCGTGCAAGGCAATGACCATGTCTGCCGGCACATCTGCCTCTGTCGTCACCAGCCAGTCGTTACCCAGATCGCGGGCCAACCCCGCAATGAAGGCATCGCCACTGCTACCGCTGGCTCCCAACACCTGCACAGTCAGGGGCGCTGCCTGCGCCAGACAGGCAAAGCAGAGCAGGATGCTGGCAAACAGCCACCCCCATGTTCTCTGCTTGCCGACCCGCTCCATTTCCATCCGTGTTTCCGTTTTGCTTTCCGTGTAGTCCTGCTAACCGGTAGAACCTTCAATGCCGCTTACGGTGTCACCTGCATCATCAATACCGCCAGTCCACACCCAACCATCCGCGGTGCCGATCACTCCCGTTCTCCATCCTTAGTTCAGGATCGTCCGTCAGTCGCCACTGCATCGACGCCGACAACTCCACCACCTGCCGACCTCCCAACGGTATTTTTTTTGCCAGCCGCACATCCAGCCGATCAAAAAAGAACTGCTGCACACGCAAATCGTTATAGAACACATAGCTGGTGCCCAACTGCCAACCCGAGCCATAGGATTGCCACCAGGCGAAACTGCCCGAGTGCTGCGGCACAAAAGCGGTGTTGTCATCCGGAAAGCGGCCATCCATATCCATATAGGTGTAGCTCATCTGGAAGCGCTGACTGGGGAGCGGCCGCCAGTCAATCGCCAATTCGGCACCGTCTTGCCGGAACGGGATGGCTGGCCTGATCGTGAAAAGCTCGATCTCAAGATCCGGCGCCGCCAGCCACATTTCATCGCTGAAGAGCTTCACATCAATGCTGAGATGGCGATTATCGAGCTGCAAATGGTAGCCCAGCTCACTGGCGCGTATTTTTTCGGTCGGCGCATTACCTTGTGACAGACCCGTCTGGAAAAATGTGCCATGCGGCGCTTGTGCATAAATGGCGTCAGCCGGATTTATGGCGCGCACGCGATAGCGCCAGTCTGCACTGGTTTCAAGAATGTCGGGCGTGCGCACTGCTTTCGAGAAAATCGCGCGTAAAACCTGGTTATCCGCAAACGACCAGTTCAGCGCCAGACGCGGCGAAAAATACTCGCCCGCCCCCTTGTCGTTTTCATAGCCTCCACCGGCATTCACCAGAAAACTGGAGAACAAACGCCATTCTGCATGCGCAAAAAGACCAACCACCTCGTTCTCTGCCCGCCCATCAAGATAGGTATTGGACCGAGCTTTTGCATCATCATAGCTCGCACCAAAAACCGTACGGAAATCCGGCGACACCACCCAAGTATGCTGAAGCTCGACTTCAGTACGACTCTCATGCACGGTGTTGTCGGTCACAAAGTTTTTCGCCATGGCGATTCCCGGATCGCTGGCAATCGACGTCTCGAGCGCCATCAATAACGGCACATCCGCCGCCGTACAACTGCTGGGTTCAGTGCGGTTACTTATCGCCCACAAAGCACACTGCCGGTTCTGCTGGTAAATGAGCCCCAGCTCATTGCGGAAAACCAGTGGCGGTAAAGTTACATACCATGGCTCGTCGCGATCAAAACGCGAATGAGCAGCAAGCAGACGGAAGCGATGACTCGCACCAACTTCTTGCTCCCACGCCAAACTGGCAAAGCGGTTTTCACGATCTGCAACAGGGGGCTTGGTAAAAAAAGTCGGGCGATATTGCTGCTGTGCTTCCATACCAGACTCTCCGAAGGAGAAATCCAGACTAGTGCCCGCCAGCGGAGACCAGACCATGCGGCTGTAGACCGAATCCACATTTTTGCTGTCGGTGAAGTCACTATTGTTCAGTCGGCGGTTTTCCTCAAAACCATCGTCGCGACGGCCAGCAACACTCAAACGCCAATCCACGGCACCACTACGTTGTGCCAGGCGTGCGAAATAGTCCTCGATGCCATCCTCGCCACGCCGGTAGGTGATGCGCCCGCGCTCCACATCTGCAGGGTGCCGGGTAATGATGTTGACCACGGCCAGAAAACTGTTGACGCCGTAACTGGCGGCATTGGGGCCACGAATGACTTCTATGCGTTCGATGTCGGCAAGCTCCAGCGGCAGGCCTACCCAATCCACCGAGGCCAGCAAGGGCTGGTAGATGGAGCGCCCGTCAATCAGCACCTGCATGCGCCGCGCTTGATCGGCAGCGGTACCGTGATAACTGACAAAAGCCTCGGAGCCGGACTCATAGCCGACCACCATACCGGGCACAAGACGCAGGATTTCGGGAATTTCGCGGACACCGCTCTGCTCGATCATCTGGCGGTCGATGATGGTAACGGCAGCAGGAGCATCCAGAAGGGACTGGCGAAGACGGGTGGCCGACAACACCACGGGCGCGGCGTCATCCTCTGCAAAAAGCGTCGGCCCTTGAGTCTCAGCCATGACCAGCGGGACATGGAAAAAACACACCAGTCCGGCCAGCAGGTGTCGGTACAGCATGCAACACTCCCCTGTTTACAGCACGTCCCGGTGCACAACGCGCCGTCGGCTGCCCCAGTGGGGCGCGTCAGCGCTTCTTTTCTCTTTTTTTATGAGCCTGCACAAAACGGCGCTGACGCTCCAGCTCGGCCGGCTTGATCTCATTCTTCCTGTCTTTGAAGGGATTGTCACCGGTGCGGAATTCGATGGCGATGGGGGTGCCCTCGACTTTCAGCACTTTGCGATAGACGTTTTCCAGATAGCGACGATAGGCATTGGGCACCTCCGCCGTCTGGTTGCCGTGAATGATGATCATGGGCGGGTTTTGCCCGCCCATATGCGCGTAACGCAGCTTGATGCGGCGTCCGGACACCAATGGCGGCTGATGTGACTCAACCGCGTCCTCCAGGATCTGGGTCAGGCGATTGGTGGCCACTTTCAGTGTTGCCGAGGCGTAAGCCTTCTCGATGGACGGATACAAATCGCCGACCGCAGTCCCGTGCAGCGCCGAAATCAGATGCACTTTTGCCCAAGGAACAAAGTCGAGACGA
>JAUXNL010000301.1 GCA_030684415.1 Moraxellaceae bacterium
AAAAAACCGCCATATGCCAATGCGGCGTGCCGTCGTGATTCGCCTCAACGACTCGCATTCCGTACAGCTTCACGTCATGCCTGGCTAGCGCCGAGCGGATTCTCGAAAACACCTTCGACAGCCACTGCTGTGCTTTTCGTGGTGTGCTTTCGTCATAGCGTGGATTTTTCCGCACTGTGCCGCCGGCTGTTGTCCATCGGTGGAATCGTGACGGTGCTGTCAGCGTCCACACCTCGCGGATATGCCCCAGCAATACAGCCACTTCGTCAAATCCGTTTAGCCGTAGCATTAGTTCACCGCGACGGATTCTCGGATTGCTCACCGACAAATCGGCCAGCTCCGCCAGCGTGTAGCGTTGCCCGGCCTGATTTTCGGCCTCTGTGTTTTCCAAATATTTCCGGTTCCGGTGACGTTGCGCGCTCCGCCGCTTCACCGACTCATCAGAGCAGTAAATCTCCCGCCCACGCCGCATACGACCCAGCGCAATTGCCAGCCCCTCCACCTCTCGGGCCTGTATTTTTCGCGCCTGCCGGCGCCACCATGCCGCATCCGCAAGCCGGCGCAGCACCGGCAACGGGCCATGGTCATCAAGCGACGGCATCTCGATGCCGTAACGTGCAACCAGTCGCTTGCCGGCCACGACCTGGCGCAGCACCGTGAACGGCCGATCAGTGCACTCTGCCGCGCGCAAGTAGGCCAGCGCCTTTTGTGCCCGGCTCTCACACCACCGCGACAGCTCCTCGTCATTCCATGACAGATTCAGCTCCTTTCTGAAAAGCCGTTTTGGTAGCTCTCTGATCTGCCGGTTTGCTTCGACGTAGCCGGCCGCTTTCGCTGTCTCGGTAAATGCCTTTGACAACATGCCGGCCAGCGGTGCAACCGGCGCCACCATGCGCGACAGATAGCGCTGCTGCTCTCGTGTAAATATCGGATTCCACGATTGCGCCGCCGGGAAATTCAGGAAAGCCGAAATATTCACGCGGCCGCATCCTTCTGCGTATGCACTGGAGCCACTTCCCGCAGCTTTCTGACCGCACCACCACGCACGCGGCGCAGTGTGCTGTCGATGCCGGCCAGCTTTTCACGCCAGCGGGCAAAGGCGAGCGCCAGCGCTGCCCTGTAGTGTTCAGGGAGCTGCATCCACTCGGAGTGGCTGTTGTAACGATTGATGCCGGCGAGCTGGTAAAAGGCCGCACGCTCGAAAAGACGCTGGCCCGCCCACCATTCCGACAGCGCGAACTGCTCGCCTGTCATCTCGTTGCTTGACAGTATTTCCCGGCACTTTGCGATGTGTTCAGCCGCGACGCTCTGCACAAGCAGCGACTGTTTGACTGGCGCATTCATGACTAACCCCCGGATTTTGAGACAGCAGAACCCCTAACAGGCCAACCGCTAGGCCTGCGATCATTGTTTCTCGCATGATGGTTTTCTTGTTTTGTGTTAAGGCGGGAGACACCAGCCGCGCAGGTGTTCGCGGGTATTCACTACCTGAAACCGGAATATCCGGCTCCGCTTCAGTTCAAAGCGGCATTGCGTCCGCTCTTTTTTTTCGCGCACTTCTTCGCGTGCGTAGTGATTGGCCCGGCGGATCCGGCGGATCATGCTGCCACCGCCGGCCGCTGTAAGCGGTTCCACTCACCGAAAACATTTTGTGCGCCGATGAAGAAGTCGGCATGGTCGGCGCTGGCATCGCTCACGGAAAACGCGCATTCCATGCACTGCACATACATATGCCACTTGCCATCGGCCGGGGTGTAGTTCGCGCCCAGCCGCTGCCGTTGACCTAGGCAGCGCGGGCGCTGGTGCAGCTTGTGATGGACGTAATCAGGAACGCTCACTTTTCCACCTTCCCCGCCAGCGTGGCCATGGCCATGGCACCGACGGCAAAGCCGGCACCGACCAGAACAGACACGCCCGCGATAATTGTCAGATTGGTGATGACTTCGATCATGATTCCTTCCCCTCTGCCTTTGCGATTGCCGCCTGCACCATTGCGCACTTCTCCTCCTTGTCGCCGCCGATCCATATGGATTCTTCAAACAAAACCAGCACCGCCTTCAGAGCTGCGAGCATCTCAGGCGCCGCCGCGATCAGCTTTGCATCGGTGCGGCCCTGCTCGTCAGTGAACGGGACATTGGCGACAGTTACGCCGCGCGGCCCCATGATCCGCAGCCCCTTCCCCGCCCCTAATATCCACGGCCCCGGCGTGTGAATGCTCATGCGGCACCGCCTTCGGCCTTTCGGATGGCGGCGGCCATGTCATCGGCACACGACTCAACATTCGCGCCCATGCTGACCAGACGATGCAGCGCCTTCATCAGGACCAGCAGCTCAGGCGCGGCAGCAATCAGCGCCGCGTTTGCCTCTTGTGTTTTGCGGTCATTGGTGGCCAGTGCTCCGCCACCGTGGATGTATTGCTTGCGCGCTTCTGCAACCGGCAAACCTTCGTGATTTTCAATCAGCAGCGAGTTACGCCCGGAAGTGGAGCCTTCGTGATTAACCCGCCACGGCGCCTTAGTGTGCTTGCTCATGACCGCGACCTCAGAAAGGAATGCCATCGTCGAAGTCGCCGCCCTTTGCCGGGAGAATCCCGAAGGCGCGAATCATCACCAGCGCTGCATCCAGACGCTCTTGCGACACGTTCAACTCATCGCGCAGGTGGCGGCACAGCTGGTGGCGCTGCTCGGTTTCAGTCTGATAATCAGCCACCAGCCTTTGCATACGCGCTTCTGCCATGGCCACTTTTTCGGCATCGGTCACGCCGGCCGGGTACTGAAACTCGGTGATGACCTCACGCTCTTGCTTTGGCTCAGGCGACACCTGAAACACTTTTTCAGGGAACCCAAAGCGCAGCGTTAAGCCCTGCTCGATGCGGGCCTTGCTGGCGCGTTTTTCGGTGGTGGTTTTTGCGCCCGACGTGGGGGCGGCTTTCTTGCGGCTGGTGGTCATGATGCGTTCCGTCCTATTTGACCAGCAGCGTCGGGGTACTAGGCCGACGCTTTGCCGGCGGGTGCCGGCGGCTGGGAACGGAACGAAAGCTATCCGTGGTGGTATCGGATGTCCATGGGGGTATCGGATACAGACTCCCATCGGATAGCGGACTAGACTCTGATTGTGAAAATCTATTGCCAGAGGGCCGAAAAATGCGCCAGCCGATCACCACACTAGACCTGTTCAATGGGGTTAAAACCCTTACAGGCAAAGACTCTGCGTATGCAGTCGGCAAGTATTTGCAGGTCGATCCGGATACCGCCGGCAACTGGGCTAAAGGCAAAGCAACGATGGGCGATCAGGCAGCCGTTAAGGCAGCCGCTGCACTCGGTCTTGACCCTGAATATGTGCTGGCGTGCATGCACCTGGAGCGTGAGAAAAACGCGGAACTACGGAAGGTATGGGAACGCATTGTGCTAGTGACCACTCGCGCCGCAGTCCTTGTGCTGGCTGTTATTGCCCCGCCCTTTTTTTTGGGTTGAGGCTTTAGCAATGTATATTATGTTAAATATTGTGGGTGCATGTCCGGGGCGTCTGATCCATGCGCCCCCTCATGGGACAACTCCACCACCTCCACGGCTCACGCAGGAGCATCGGCCCCGGCAAACCAGTTGAGCTTTTCACGCAGCTCGACCACGCGGCCGACAATCGTGAGTGTCGGCGCGCGAATGCCACTGTCTGCTACTTTGCTGGCGATATCCGCCAAGGTTCCTGTCACCACTTTTTGCTGCGGCGTGGTGCCTTGGGAAACCAGCGCCACGGGCATGTCGGCACTCATGCCATGCGCCACCAATTGATCGCAGATTCGCTCCAGGCCGACGAGTCCCATATACAACACCAGTGTCTGATGTTCATGGATCAATTCGCTCCAGGGCAGCTCTGGCGAGCCATCCTTGAGATGACCGGTGACAAAGCGAACCGACTGCGCGTAATCGCGATGCGTGAGCGGAATGCCGGCATATGCCGAGCAGCCGTTGGCGGAGGTAATGCCGGGCACCACCTGGAAGGGAATGCCGGCAGCGGCCAACTCTTCGATTTCTTCGCCACCACGGCCAAAGATGAAGGGATCGCCACCTTTCAGCCGGCAGACGCGCTTGCCTTGCTTGGCGAGGGTCACCAGCAGTGCGTTGATGTCATCTTGTGGCAAGGCGTGAGCGGCGCGTGCCTTGCCGACATAAATGAACTCGGCATCGCGCCGGCACAGATCAAGTATGGGTGTAGACACCAGTCGGTCGTGCACAACGACGTCAGCCTGCTGCATCAGGCGCAGCGCCCGAAACGTCAGCAGATCTGGATCCCCCGGGCCTGCGCCAACCAGATACACCTCGCCGGCTTGCTGTGGCCCGGACGCGGCAAAGGCATTTTGCAGGTGCGCCCTCGCCTCGTTTTCGCGTCCGCTGTACACCAGTTCCGCAAATTGCCCTTGCAGTTCGCGCTCCCAGAACGCACGACGGGCATTGGTGTCTGGAAAGGTTTGCTTGGCCAGCGGACGGAATTCGCCACAAATATCGGCAAGACGACCATATGTGGCCGGTATTGTGGTTTCCAGCCGGGCACGCAGCAAACGCGCCAGCACAGGTGATTTTCCTGCACTGGATACCGCAATCACCAGCGGTGAGCGATCCACGATGGATGGAAAAACAAAAGAGCACAGCGCGGGAGCATCCACCACATTAACGGGCAACTGGCGAACTCGTGCGTCGTCGTACACGGCGCGATTCACGGCTTCATCGTCGGTGGCGGCAATGACCAGTGCCATGCCATCCAGATCGGCTGCGCTGTAATTCCCCTGACGAAAACTACCATCAGCATGTTGCAATTTTTCAAGCAAAGGTATGTCGATATGGGGAGCGACCACATGCACGCGCGCACCTGCTCGCATCAACATGGCGGCCTTGCGGCTGGCAATTTCGCCACCGCCAACCACCAGGCAACGTTGATCACGGATGTTCAGAAAAATCGGAAGGTATTCCATTAGTACCCTGCCCTGCATCCGTCATGCTTGGTGTCGCTCATGTTGCGAATGCATCATGAACAGCTTGCAAAAATGGCCATTGGCCGCTTGCTGAGTGAGTGTCAGAAAGCGCTTAGAGCGAAAGGCGATCCAACCCGCCCATATAGGGCCGCAGCACTTCCGGTATTGTCACGCTGCCATCGGCATTCTGGTAATTTTCCAGTACGGCCACCAGCGTGCGGCCCACGGCAAGTCCGGAACCATTCAGTGTGTGCACGAGTTCTGGTTTGCCAGCCTCATTACGATAGCGGGCTTGCAGCCGGCGCGCCTGAAAAGCTTCGAAGTTGGAGCACGACGATATTTCGCGGTACTTGCCCTGCCCCGGCAGCCAGACTTCGATGTCGTAAGTCTTGGCGGCAGAAAAGCCCATGTCGCCACCACACAACACAATGACGCGATACGGCAGCCCGAGCTTTTGCAGAATGGCCTCGGCATGGCCGGTGAGCTCTTCCAGCACACGATGCGAATCTTCCGGTTTGACGATTTGCACCAGTTCCACTTTTTCGAACTGGTGCTGGCGGATAAGGCCGCGGGTGTCACGACCATAAGAGCCGGCTTCGGAACGGAAGCAGGGAGTATGGGCGACGAATTTCAGCGGCATTTTTTCAGCCGGTACGATGTCGTCACGCACGATGTTGGTAACGGGCACTTCGGCTGTCGGAATCAGGTAGTACGGTTTTTCACCGCCGGTCCGGAACAGGTCTTCCTCGAACTTCGGGAGCTGGCCGGTACCGCGCAAGCTATCGGCATTGGCGAGATACGGCACATACACTTCTTGATAACCATGCAGATCGGTGTGTGTGTCGAGCATGAACTGGGTCAGTGCCCGTTGCAGCCGCGCCAAAGGGCCTTTCAATACCGAAAAGCGGCTGCCGGCGATTTTCACGGCGGTTTCAAAGTCGAGCAGACCGAGCGCCTCACCCAGATCGGCATGATCTTTCGGCGTGAAGTCGAAGGAGCGAATAGTGCCGACTTTACGCAGCTCGACATTGTCTTCTTCGCCCCTGCCAGCGGGAACAGATTCATGCGGCAGGTTCGGCAGAGTCAGTTGGACTTGCTCGAATTCGGCTTGCAGTGATTCAAGCTCTGCCTGCGCTGCTTTCAGTTGTTCGCCAATGCTGTTCATTTCGGCCATGACAGCCGTAACGTCTTCGCCCTTTTTCTTGGCTTCGCCAATCCGCTTGGAGCCGGCATTGCGCTCGGCCTGCAGGCGTTCGGTTTCTGTCTGCAACGATTTGCGCTTTTCTTCGAGCGCACGGATGGCGGCTGTATCCAGCGTCACATGACGCACCGCCAGGCGCTCGGCTACAAAATCAAGATCGCTGCGCAGCAGTTTCGGGTCGAGCATGATCAGTCTTCTCTGTCAAAAAATTTGAATTAGCCGCTTGCTGAAAAGTATTTTCAGAAAGCGGCTTCCCGGCTTGGGATGGCCGGGCCGCTGAGTCAATCCCCCTTGAGTGATTGACTCAGCGTGGAGCGATTCCGGACATGTGCCGGAATCGCGGGCTGAAAAAGCCCGGGATGGGCGTTTTCAGCAAGCTGTTAAGCGAATATCAGAACTGGCGTTGCAGCCACACACCCACGCCGGTCGCCAACAAGCAGAGCAGCACACTGCCCAGCACATTGCCGGCGGCCAGCACTAGTCTTCCCTCGTCCAGCAAACGCCAGGTATCCCAGGAAAAGGCAGAAAACGTGGTGAAGGCGCCAAGAAATCCGACCACGGCCAACCATCTCCACTCTTCACGCGGTGCCTCCTGGCGCAGAAACCAGGCCATGAACACGCCAATCAAAAGCGAGCCCAGCACATTGACCAGCAAAGTGCCCTGCGGGAACGCTGAAGG
This sequence comes from Moraxellaceae bacterium, assembly GCA_030684415.1. GTDB lineage: Bacteria > Pseudomonadota > Gammaproteobacteria > Pseudomonadales > Moraxellaceae > UBA2031. Next base: position 6,847 of record JAUXNL010000301.1, read on the forward strand.
AAAGCTGCGCTGCATGGCCGTCACTACGCCATAACGGGACAAGGAGCCCAGCGCGCCACCGAGCGCAATCCAGAGCCAGGCCATCAGCTGCGCCCTCCTTTTCCGGGCTCGCGTTCGCGTAGGCGCTGCCATTGGCTGGCGGCATCTTTCTGCCGCAGCAGGGTCAGTTTGTCACCGATTTTTATTTCAAGGCCGCGCGGCACGGGGGTATAAAACCGTTCATTGCCGAGGGCATCAGGCAAATACGATTCACCGGCCACATACGCGTCAGGAAAATCGTGGGCATAGTGATAGTCGGCACCATAGCCCTGCTCTTTCATCAGTTTGGTTGGCGCATTGCGCAAGTGCAGTGGGACTTCAAGTGAGCCGGTTTCTTGCACACGCCTCTGTACGGCCCTCCACGCCATATAGACGGCATTGCTCTTGGGCGCGACCGCGAGATAGGCCACCGCCTGCGCAATGGCCAGCTCACCTTCGGGCGAGCCCAAACGCTCCTGCACATCCCAGGCATTCAGGCAAAGTGGCAACGCACGCGGGTCTGCATTGCCAATGTCTTCTGAGGCCATGCGCACAACGCGCCGAGCGACATACAGCGGATCACAACCACCATCGAGCATGCGCGCCAGCCAATACAAGGCGCCATCAGCGTCAGAGCCACGCACGGATTTGTGCAGCGCAGAAATCTGGTCGTAGAAGTATTCGCCTTGTTTGTCGAAACGGCGGGCATTGCCCAGCAGGCTTTCGCTAATGACAGTGGCACTGATGGCGCCGTCTTCCGCCAGATCGGCGGCAATTTCCAGAATATTCAGCGCGCGCCGTGCGTCGCCATCGGCCGAGCGCGCAATCTGCCGCAACTCTTCGTCGCCAGCGGAAAGGCCGAGAGCCCCCAGTCCACGCTTGCTATCGGCCAAGGCTTGCTGCAGCAAACGCAGCAGATCATCTTCTTCGATGCTGCGCAGCACATAGACACGGGCACGCGACAGCAACGCGTTGTTAAGCTCGAAAGACGGATTTTCCGTGGTGGCGCCGATGAAAATCACCGTGCCATCTTCAACATAGGGCAGGAATGCATCTTGCTGTGATTTGTTGAAACGATGGACTTCGTCAACGAAGAGCACAGTTTTCTGCTGCATCTGTTTGTGCAGTTGTGCTTCTTCAATCGCCGCGCGAATTTCTTTCACGCCGGCCAGCACGGCTGAAATGGCAATGAAGCGGGCATCGGAAGCGCCAGCCATCAACCGTGCCAACGTGGTTTTACCCACGCCGGGCGGCCCCCAGAGCACCATGGAATGCAGATGCCCGGCATCAATCGCTTCGCGCAGTGGTTTGCCGGGCGCGAGAATGTGCTGCTGGCCGACATACTCGTCCAGGCTGACTGGGCGCATGCGGGCGGCCAGTGGCTGGAAGGGAGATGTGGCCATGGCCGTCAGATCTCGTCGATGACATCCACGCCCTTGGGAGGCGTGAAGTCGAACAGGGAGCTGGCCAATGCCGGATTCACTTTGATCTTGCTGAAGCGGATGTCCGTGTTCTGGCCCAAGCTGTCGGCCAGTTGCATCTGCTGCAACTGGCCCTTGGCAAAGCGGACGCGCAAATGATCAAACAGCGCATCGTTTGCTCGCGGCCGCAGCAGGAATACTTGTTCGTTGCGGCCGGCTTTCTCTTCCGTAATGTCGAATGCATCTGCCAGCTTGCGCGGATCTCCCGACAACAGTAATGCGGGCGTATTGCCCACCTGGCTGTCGAGCTTCTGTTTGGTCACTTGCTTGAGATCCGGATCATAAATCCAGAGCACACTGCCGTTGGTGGTGACCACTTGCACCGAGGGCGTTGCCACTTCCCAGCGGAACAGGCCCGGGCGCTTCACGCTCATACGGCCGCCCTGCCCTTGCAACAGTTGTCCGCGGGAATCGCGGGTAGTTTGTGAGAAATCGGCCTGCATACTGGCAAGACCCGTCAGCACCACATTAAGGCGTGCGGCGGCGGCTTCATCGGCGTGCGCTGTGGCTGACAGCATGACCGCCAGTACAGCCGCAAGAATGCGCTGCATTGCTTACTCCCGGTGTGGCACAACGACTTCGCGCTGGCCGTTGGTTTGCATTGCGGAAACCACACCGGCCAGTTCCATCGCCTCAATCAGGCGGGCGGCACGGTTGTAGCCAATCTTGAACTTGCGTTGCACAAAGGAAATGGAGGCGCGCCGGGTTTCCAGCACAAAGGCAACGGCTTCGTCGTAGAGCGGGTCGGCTTCGGGGTCGCCGCCCATGTCGTCGTTGCCACCAAAGCCTTTGCCGCCGTCGGTGACTTCCAGCGAACCTTCCAGAATTTCGTCGATATAGTCGGGCTCGCCACGCGCACGCCAGTCGGCACACACGCGATGCACTTCCTCATCGCTGACAAATGCCCCATGCACACGCTCCGGCAGACTGGTGCCGGGAGCGAGATACAACATGTCGCCATGGCCCAGCAATTGATCGGCTCCACCCTGATCCAGAATCGTGCGCGAATCGATCTTGGACGACACCTGGAATGCGATGCGCGTGGGCACGTTGGCCTTGATCAGGCCAGTAATCACGTCCACCGACGGACGCTGTGTGGCGAGAATGAGATGGATGCCGGCAGCACGAGCCTTTTGTGCAATGCGCGCGATGAGCTCTTCCACTTTCTTGCCGACGACCATCATCATGTCGGCAAACTCGTCGACCACCACCACCACATAGGGCAGCTTGGTCAGCGGCGGCGCCGTTTCTTCCAGTGCGGAATCCACGCCGGGCTTCCACAGCGGATTGGCAATGGTTTCGCCATTCTTTGCGGCATCTTCGATTTTCTTGTTGAAACCGGCCAGGTTGCGCACGCCCATGGCCGCCATCAGTTTGTAGCGCCGCTCCATTTCGCCGACCGACCAGCGCAGCGCATTGGCGGCGTCCTTCATGTCGGTGACGACCGGCGTGAGCAGATGCGGAATCTTGTCGTAAACCGACAGCTCGAGCATTTTGGGGTCGATCATGATCAGACGCACATCTTCCGGCGTGGCCTTGAACAGGATGCTGAGAATCATGGCGTTGACGCCTACCGACTTGCCTGAGCCGGTGGTGCCGGCAACCAGCAGATGCGGCATGCGTCCGAGATCCGCCACCACGGGCTTGCCGGAAATGTCTTTGCCGAGAGCGAGCGTCAGCGGGGAGTCTTTGCTCTCGTAGGTCTCGGACGAGAGGATTTCCGAGAGCCGCACCATCTCGCGGTCTTCATTCGGAATTTCAATGCCGACCACGGACTTGCCCGGAATCACCTCCACCACGCGCACGGAAATCATGGCCAGTGAGCGCGCCAGGTCTTTGGCGATATTGGTGATGCGGGCGACTTTCACGCCAGGTGCCGGCTGGATTTCAAAACGGGTGATGACCGGACCGGGCAGCACGCCGACCACGGTCGCATCGACATTGAACTCTTTGAGCTTGAGCTCGAGCAGGCGCGACAAGCCTTCCAGTGCCTCGGCGCTGTAGCCCTTGCGCTTGCTGAAGTCGGGCTGGTCGAGCAGCGACAGACCGGGCAGCTTGCCCGTGACGGGAGCCGAATTGTCTTCAAACAGGCTGCGTTGCTTTTCTTTCTGGGCTCGCTCGCTGCGCTTGGGCGGCGCCTGCATCGGAGTAATCACTGGCACCGGGCGCTCCGCGGCAAGACGCTCCGCCAACGGCTGGCGCGGTGGACGATTGACGACAGGAGGCGACGTCAACACGGGCTCAGCGCGGTCGCGCTCCAGTTGGGCTTTCACTTTGTTGTTGCTGAGGGCGAGCTCGAAAGAAGGCGCCGCTTCGTCCAGCGCCTTTTTCATGGCGCGGCGCTCACGCCACGCGTCGCGCTGTTGCTGGAACTGGCCGGTGAACAGGCTGCCGACCACGGCGCCGATATCCCAAAGCGCATGGCCGATGGCATCCATGAGCCAGAACCAGGACAGGCCGGTGGCCACGGTAATGCCGATCAGGAATATAGGAATCAGTAGCAGCGTGGCGCCCACAAGACCAAAGGCAGTTGCGGCGGCACGGCCGATTTCCAGACCGAGGATGCCGCCTGCTGCATTGGCCAGTTCACTGGCCGGGGCGTGGAAATGCAGGCTGCCCAGCGCCGCAGCGGCCAGCAGTGCAATGATCAGGCTGAAAAAGCGCCAAGGCAGCGCCATCAAGGGCGGCTCACTACGCCAGAGCAGCGCCACCTGGATCAGCAAAAAAACCGGCAATACGATGGCCACTGGCCCGAAGATGCTGACCAGTACATCGGCCAGCCAAGCTCCAACCGCGCCGCCCATGTTGTTGATCGTGTCGCCACCGACACGGCTCCAGCCAGGGTCAGTCACGGACCACGATGCCAGTGCCACCAGCAGGTAAAGGGCGACAGCGACCCACAACAGCGAAAGGATTTCGCGCTGGCCTTTACGCGGCAGCGACTGGCCGGCGGCGGATTGACGGGTGTCCGTATGGCTCACAAGAGGATCTCGACTGAAACAGGCGGCTATTGTAACGAACGGTGCGCATTATGCCATGCGAGCCACGGGCAAAGCGGCACGCAAGCACCTGATCTGTCGGCACTTTGTGATCAGACGCCCTTAATTTTTGCCGCATCGTCCCCATGTATTATGCTTGGCGCCCCACGCCGGAAGGCGGTGCAGCAATGCCCCTCTTCACGACCTGATGCCATTTTGTCCGGGCGCTTGTCCGGCTCTCGCCACAACAAGGAGTTGCCATGTCCTCCCCGCATCACCGTCTGCTCATTCTTGGCTCCGGCCCTGCTGGCTATACCGCTGCCGTTTATGCCGCCCGCGCCAATCTCAAGCCGGTAGTGCTGACCGGTATGCAGGCCGGCGGTCAGCTCACGACGACCACCGAAGTCGACAACTGGCCGGGCGATGCCCATGGCCTTACCGGTCCCGCGCTGATGGAGCGTATGCAGGCCCATGCCGAGCGCTTTGGCACGGAAGTCATTTTCGACCACATCAATGAGGTCGACTTCAACGTACGCCCCTTCCGTCTCAAGGGTGACAGCGGTGAATACACCTGCGACGCCCTCATCATCGCCACGGGTGCCTCGGCCCAGTACCTTGGCCTGCCCTCGGAAGAAGCCTTCATGGGGCGCGGCATCAGCGCCTGCGCCACCTGCGACGGCTTTTTCTACAAGGGCCAGAAAGTCATGGTCGTTGGCGGCGGTAACACGGCGGTCGAAGAAGCTCTGTACCTGGCCAACATTGCCGATCACGTCACGCTGGTGCATCGCCGCGACAAGCTGAAGTCGGAAAAAATCCTGCAAGACCACCTGTTCGCCAAAGAGAAGGAAGGCAAGATTTCCATCATCTGGAACCATGCGCTGGACGAAGTCCTGGGGGATGACAGCGGTGTGACTGGGGCAAGGCTCAAGAGCACGGCCGATGGCAGCTCGCAGGATGTTGCCGTAGCCGGCATTTTCATTGCCATCGGCCACAAGCCCAATACCGACATTTTTGCCGGCAAGCTGGACATGGCCAACGGCTATATCAAGGTAAAAAGTGGTAGTGAAGGCAATGCCACGGCGACCAGCGTCCCCGGTGTGTTTGCGGCGGGCGATGTGGCCGACCACATCTATCGTCAGGCCATCACCTCGGCAGGCTCGGGCTGCATG
>JAUXNL010000318.1 GCA_030684415.1 Moraxellaceae bacterium
CCCCGTGATGACGTAGACGCGCGCCACCCACCGCCGCTACCGCCGGGTGACCAGCCAGCGCCGGTGTTTTCAGCAGGGCGAAATCATCGGTGTACAACTGCCAATCCGGGCAGGCGGGATGGGTACAAAAAATCAGCCGGTTGCTGGCGCCGCCCAGCTTCAGCTCAAGCCCGTTGAGCGGCAGATTGACCTGTGCCTCACCAGAAGAAAAATGCAGCCCCATCGAGCTGACCCGCAGGGATCCGCTACGGCGGCCACCCGGCAGCGACGCATGAAACCCATGGGCAGAAAATTCGGCAGTAGACACAGACATGCGCTCATCCTTGAACAACCGACCGCAACGGTATGCGGGCCGGTGATTGAACAGAGGCTGCCGAGTCTAACGCCAGCGGGATGGCTGGCAAGAACTGGAATTACGGACGGACTGAACAGGAGACAAAACCACGAGGGCAGCTTACGCGCGTGGCCTTACTTGGCGGCCTTGGCTTGGCATTCGGGCCGGCTGCAGGTGCCATAGAGATGCAGGGCATGGCTGGTCAGGCGAAAGCCCAGCGATTCGGCCACCACACGCTGGCGCTCTTCGATCACTTCGTCGTGGAACTCGACGACCTTGCCGCAACTCACGCACACAATGTGGTCGTGATGTTCTTCACGCGCGATCTCAAAAACCGAGTGGCCACCCTCGAAGTGGTGGCGCTCGACAATGCCGGCGGCCTCGAACTGGGTGAGCACACGATAGACCGTGGCCAGGCCCACATCCTCACCTTGCTCCAGCAACGCCTTGTAGACATCTTCCGCGCTCATGTGATGCACGGCGGAGCTTTCCAGAAGCTCGAGAATCTTTACGCGCGGCAGGGTGACCTTGAGGCCGGCCTTGCGCAGTTCCTGGTTGCTGGTGGGCATGCGGTATCTCGACAAAAATCCGGGAGACGGGGACTGGCGGGGCAGACGGATTTACCAAACTGCTGCGCTGCACTTCACGACCGGCCCGGTGCATGGGGTATCATCGCAGGCCTCGGCCGCCAGTGGCCGGTTCCGGCGCAAGATAGAGGAATTCACCGCGTGATGCAAAAATCCAGCCTGCTGTTTCTGCTCTGCGCCGTGCTCGCCGGTTGCGGCAATTTCCTCAGTGTTTACAAGGCCGATATCGACCAGGGCAATGTGGTGACGCAGGAAATGGCGAGCCGCCTCAAGCCCGGCATGACCCCCGCCCAGGTGAAGTATGTGCTGGGCACCCCGCTGATTACCGACACCCTCAACCCGAAGCGCTGGGACTATCTCTACGACTACACCCCGGGCACCTATGCCCGCAAAGCAGGTGTGCCGGCAGTGAATAACCGTCGCCTGACCGTATTCTTCGAGAATGGCGTACTGGCGCGCATTGAAGGCGCCGAGGCCATGCCGGCGCGCGATCCGGTGAAGCCGGAAAGCCGTGACCGTACGCTGACGGCGGAGCCGCTGTAAGTATCGCGGCGGCGTATGTGTATTGCAGAGGCCTGCTTCGCGGCTGAAGCCGCTCCCACAGAAGATGGCTCTTCCAGAGAAATCAGCTCCTCCATGGAAACCGGTTCTTTCAAAGATGCCGGCTCTTTCAGCGTACCCAACTCCACCATAGGAGCTGGCCGCTCACAGAGCCCACGCTCCTGACGGAGGCGGGCGCCTCTATTGAGGCGGCTCTTTTTGGTATAGCTGTGGGGCAGAGGTTGGCTGAGCAACAGAGAGGGTCAGGCGCTGCGCTGACGTTTGGCCCGCGCCTTTTCGGCACGGGCGCGCCGCGCTTCCTTGGGATCGATGATGAGCGGGCGGTAAATCTCGACACGATCGCCCATCTGCAATACCTGCGTGGCATCGGTGAGCGGATGCGAAAAAATCCCCAGGCGCAGCGCGGCAAGCTCCAGCTCCGGGCAGTCGGCCAGAATCCCCGAGGCCGCCACCGCCTGCTGTGCCGTCGACCCGGACGGCAACTCCAACGCCCGCAACCACTGCCGGTCGGGCCGGGCATAGGCCACTTCCACACGAATCTGCCCGTCTGCAACAGGCGCCGCCTGATTCACCTGATTCGCCAGCCGCGTCGCGGCATCGCCTGCCGGTGTTGTCTCAGCGCTTGCCATAAAGCTGTACCGCCCGTTTGTGAAAGGCATCCACCGCCTGCGCAGCGGCTTGGCCAATGGCTTGGGCCGCCGCAAATTGCAGGAACTTTGCCTGTACCTCGAAGTCGACACTGAAACTGACCTTGCAGGCCGTCGCTTGCAAGGCCTGAAAGCCCCACTCACCCGAGAAACGCGTGAACGGGCCCTCCACAAACTCGATGGCAATACGCGAATGCGGCGTCAGAAGGTTCCGTGTCACCAGCGCCTGCGACAAGCCCAACCGCGCAAACGCCATGCGCCCGACGACTTCGTTTTCACGCTGCTCCAGCACCTCCGAGGCGATGCAGAACGGCAGGAACTCGCGGTAGCGCGCCACGTCATTCACCAGCGCGAAGACTTCTTCGGCGGCATAGGGCAAGAGGGCGCTGCGAACCACTTCCGTCATGCCGGCCTCAGACCAGATAACCGGCAAACACAAACACGATGGCCAGTGGCACCGCCAGTCGTACCGCCACACGCCAGAGGTTGTAGAGGCCTTCGACAGGCAGGGCGATTTCCTTACGAGCATGGCTGATTTTCATGGCCCAACCGGCAAACAGCGACAGCCCAAGCAGCACCAGCAGCAGCAAGTCGCGCACGCCCTGCAGCAAGAACAACACCCCTTCTGTCTGCGCCGCAAACCACAGCCCTTCGGCCAATGCCGCGCCCGCCACAAACACCAGCGTCACGGCGGGCAACCGCGACACCTGCCGTTCGGTCAACCAGGCCAGCAGGGGCTCGGCCGCAAACGACAGTGCAAACACAGCAGCCAGACCCAACGCCACGAACACCAGCATGGGCGCCATGCCACCCCCCATCACCTGCGGCAGGCGCTCCAGCACGGCACTCGTGCCCGCCGCCTCCAGCGCCGCCGGCACATGCGGTGCCAACGCCAGCGCAACCAGCCCGGCCAGCACGGCCTGCACCAGCACCAGCACCAAGGCCAGCCGGCCCAAAGACACCTCTCGCGGCAGTTTCATACCGCTCAGCCAGACCACGCCCAAGCCGCCGCCAGAGGAGAGCAGCGCCATGCGCATGGCCTCGCGCCAAGCATTCGCATCCAGCGCCGCGGCGCCGCCATAGGCCTGCGCCGTTGCGCCCGCTCCCGCCAGTGCGGCCACTCCCAGACACAGCACCACGACGGCCAGCACCAGCGCATTGGCCACTTCACGGCGGCCGGGATTCAGCAGCGCAAGGCCGGCCGCCAGGATAAAGGCGCTCCCGGTGCCCAAGGGCCAGACCAGCCCGGCCTGTGTGGCGGTTTGCGCCGCATCGGACATCCAGCGATGGCCCAGAAAGCTGCCCGCCCAACCCGCCATCAGCGCCAGCCCCGCCAGCACCAGCACATCCGCCAGACCCGAGGCCCAGGCCGCGGCGCGCCAGCCACGGCGGGCGTCCGCCTCACGCGTCAGAAAAGCCATGCCCTCGATGGGCGAGCGCCGGGCACGTCGACCCAGCATCAGCTCAAGCAGACGCAGTGGCAGCGCCAGCCCGAGCAGGCACAGCAAATAGGCACCAAAAAACAGCACGCCGCCATGACGCGCCGCCACCAGCGGCAGCTCCCAAATCTGCGCCAATCCCAGACCAAACAGCGAAAGCGCCGCCACTGCCAAGACCGGGCGGGACCAGGTGCCGTGAACGATTGATTGCGGAGTCGCCATGCATACCTCTGAAAAATGAGCCGTTGGCCAGCAGCACCGGAAGCGTCACCGGCGAACCACCCAGAACATCGCCGCAAGCGCACAGACGGCGGAAAGCGGCGCATTGTCCGGCATTCACCCGGACGCCTCAAGCAAGCCCCACCATCACACGACTGCGCTTGCGATTGATCTGTAATGCTCAATTCAGAGTCATCCCCCCCACCGAAAGAGGCTGAGGGGATGACTTGACCACTACCAACAGCGGTTGATTCGGAGTCCGTCCCTCACCCCGGCCCTCTCCCGCCGGGAGAGGGAGCAACAGCGCCGCGTCGAATGCCATCGAAGTGGGCGCACGGACGTACGCTATTGCGGGGACACCGCGGCGAGGATTGCCTCGAATAGTGAAAAAGGAGTGTAAGTGCGGCTTCAGCCGCACACGCAGGAGTGAGGCGACAGCGGCGAAACATGTGCCGCAGAAGTAGCTTCACCTACGACGCAGCGCCCGCTACACGGCACAGAAGCTGATTGTGAGACGCCGGTTGCGCAAGCAACCAAAGGCGCGAACACACCCACGTTGCCTCAGCTACAGGAACAACAGTCATGATGCGCGCGCCCTCCGCAGGAGTCGGCTTTCTTTGCTTACTTTCTTTGCCGAGCAAAGAAAGTAAGGCCCCGCCGGCAGGGCGCAACGCCCGCGCAGAGAAACAGCCTGAGCAACCAAGTCGGAGCACGCTCCCCAAAGCGAGACGGTGTCAGAGTCCGGATCGGTGTAGGAATCAACGCACGTCCCTCACCCTAGCCCTCTCCCGGAGGGAGAGGGCGCAGCGCATCACGGCGAGGGGATGATGACAGCGCCGAATCCGTTTGGCATTTGGTGTGGGAATGGGAACGAAAGGAGCGAAGGAGAAACCAAACCGCAGGCGCAGAGACACTCCCAATAGGCTGTCGCCGCCCAGAAATAATCAAATCGCACATGCAGAGGCACACAGAGCGCCAGGCATACAGATGGGGCCGTTGCACAGGAGCTCGGCATGCGCCCCCACAACACTCAGCGCGAAGAAATGACGTCTCGATCCGTGACAATCAATTGCAGCCGCACATCCCAGTTTTCCGCCGGCAATGCAGGCGCCTGCTGGCAGGCATGCGCCACGCCGATCAGCCGAGGCGATGGCCGCGGACAGCGCCGCAAAAACGCCAGCGTACGGTCGTAAAATCCACCGCCCATGCCCAGGCGGTTGCCGGCGGCATCAAATCCCGTCAGCGGCAGCAGGACCACATCCATTTTCTGCACCGGTTGTAAGCGCGAAGCGTGGGGCTCCGGAATGCCAAAACGGTTCCGAACCAAACGGCGTTCGCCTCGCCATGGCGCGAAGCCCAGCGTCGAAGAAGGAAAAGACTGCAACACCGGCAAGTAAAACCGACATCGCGACAATGCGCGCATTCGCAGCAGTGCCCGCGGATCAATCTCGCCATCATTCGGCCAGTACAGCGCCACATGACGTGCCACTTTCAATTGCGGCAGGCGTACGAGTGTTTGCGCCAAGGCGCGTGCGGCACGGCGTTGATCAAAAAGGGACAAAGCACGGCGACGCGCCCGCAATTCGCGGCGCAGCAGGGATTTTTCAGAAGAAGAAAAGGAGGGCATGAGGAAAAGTGTGTTCTCCGAAGTGCCGCTGCCGATCGTAACCCTTGAACCCTACGGTTCAAGGGGGATGCACGGTCACGATATAAGGCTTTCCGTCGGGCGGACATGCACACAACCGTTACTCGAACATCCCGGGGTGTTGATATCGGCTCAGGGGACTGGACCGGCTGGCAAACACTTCAGGGAACACGTGGCCAGTATAACAACGTGATGCCATCCGTCGTCATCAAAAAGATGAAAGGGCGACTTTGCGGCTCAAAAAAATCCGGCGGCACATGGCATCAGAATTGCCAGCGAATGACAAAAGCCCGGGTAGCAGAGATGTCCGGTCTTTGTCAGGTCACTCAAACTTCTGTGTTCTGGTAATGGTCGAGTGTCTTTTCGATCTTGCTGATGAGGCGCCCTAGCTCGGCCTTGGAGTCTGATTCCTCGTCCATGCGGCGCGAGGCGCTGAGCAACTCGTGCGAAATGTTGAGCGCGGTAATGACGGCGATACGCTCAAGCCCGACCACTTTGCCGGAGCCGCGGATCTCGCGCATTTTGCGGTCGAGAAACAGGGCGGAAGCACGCAGGCTTTCCTGCTCGTTTTCCGGGCAGTTGATGCGGTAAGACTTGTCGAGAATGAAAACTTCAAGCGTGCTGGTTTCAGTGCTCATGGGCGGGTGGAGACCTGGAGAGTGGGGTTCATGGGCACGAATCCTGTGATTATTCCTGCGCCTCGAGCGCCTTGAGCCGCAGGATGATGGCTTCGACACGGGCCTTGGCGAGCTCGTTTTTGCGCTGCAGCTCGTCACGCTCGGCCAGCAGGGCGGTTTCGTGCTTGCGCAGCCGCTCGTTTTCCGCCCTGAGGCGCTCGGCGGCATCGACCAGCTTGTCGATGCGGGCACTCAGGGTCTTGATGTCTGGCTCGGTCATGGCGTTCGCGTCTTGGTGCGTCGGGGGGTACTATAGTTTTTCCGTCGAAGAAGGGTCAATCAAGGTCTGCCATGCATCCAGCCGCCACCGCCCCCCACCTGGATGAGCTTGCCAGCGCACTGGCCATGCTCAACACCGATTGCACCGCCTCCGAACTGCACGGCGTCATGACCGGCCTCATCTCCGGCGGTGCCCGGCTCAATCGCAGCATGCTGCAGAAAGTGCTGGAAAGCCATGCCGAAGCTGATCAGGCCTTTGGCGACAACCTCACCGCCTCGCTCTGGCAGCTCCAGCTCAAGACACTGGAGGACCTGGGCGCCAGCGAACTCAGCTTCAGCCCGCTCATTCCCGATGATGACGATGACCTCGGCCACCGCGTCAGTGCCCTGTCGGACTGGTGCCAAGGCTTTCTGGTCGGTTTCGGCACCGCCGTGCGTCCGAACGATACCCGCGTGCATGCCGAAACCGTGCGCGAAACCCTGCAAGACATCGTGCATGTCGCCAATGTCGACCCCTCCGCACAGGACAACGACGACAGCGACGAATTCGCCTATGTCGAGCTTTACGAATTCGTGCGTATGGCCGCCATCCACCTTTTTGAGGAAATGGCGCCGCCAGAAGAGCACCGCCACCCCGACGCTGACGAAGCGGAAATCGGCACCCCCACCCTGCACTGATGCCTGACCGAGACAGCCCCCATGTCCTTGCTGCCCGCCGCCGAATTTGCCCGCCGCCGTCAGGCGCTGATGAACATGATGGGGCCGGGCTCCATCGCCATCCTGCCGGCCGCCC
>JAUXNL010000322.1 GCA_030684415.1 Moraxellaceae bacterium
CGGCGGCCACTTGCGCCTCTTCGGCGCGCCAGTGCCAGCCCACCAGCAAGGCAATCGCCATCGCACTCAGCGGTAGCAGGACATGCGAGGTCGCCTGGTCGGCCATGCCCAGCAGGGTGGGCCAGCCCTCAAACTGCAAGGCGCTGAGGCCCTCGCCCAAGGCAACGGGCACGCCCAGCAAAAAGGCCGTCGCACTCGTGAGCAATGTCGCCGGCAGGCGGGCCATGCCCCGCCGTGACATCAGCAAGGACACCGGGACTTCCAGCAACGACACAATCGATGTCAGTGCCGCAATCAGCAGCAGCAGGAAAAACATGGCGCCGGCAGTCCTGCCGCCGGGCATGTTGGCGAAGACGTCTGGCAGTACCACGAACACCAGCCCGGGTCCCTGCGCCGGCGCCAGCCCCATGGAGAACACGGCCGGGAAGATCACCAGGCTGGCGAGCAGTGCAATCAGGGTGTCGCCGGCAATGACGGCGCCCGCAATGCGCGGCAAATCGGCAGATTTGGCGAGATAGCTGCCATAGGTCACCAGAATGCCCATGGCCAGACCGATCGAGAACAGGGCTTGGCCGAAGGCCACCAGCCAGGTGTCGGCGCGCAGCAGGGCCGACCACTCCGGACGGAACATGAAGGTCATGGCCTGCGCCCGGCCCGGCAGGTTGAGGCTGTAAACAGCTAGCCCGAGCAGCAAACAGGCAAACAGCGGCATGAGAATGCGGCTGGAGCGCTCGATGCCGGCGGCAACGCCGCCCGCCACGATGGCCGTGGCGGCGCCGAGCGTGAGCAGGCTTGCCCCGATGGCCATGCCGGTATTCTGGGTGATGCCGGTAAATCGGGCTGCTTGCGTGTCGGTCGCCATCACCCCGAGATCGCCTTGCAGGGCGAGCCAGAGGTAGTGCAGCACCCAGCCCGCAATCACCGGGTAATAGGCCAGGATCATGATGCAGGCCGCAAAGCCGAGCCAGCCAGCCCAGCGCCACGGGCGCCCGGGCGCAATGTGGCGGCAGGCGGCAATGCTGTCGGTGTGGGTATGCCGGCCGATACTGATTTCTGCGATCAGCAAGGGCCAGCCCAGCAACAGCACCGAGAGCAGGTAGGCCAACAGGAAAGCGCCGCCGCCGTACTCGCCCATCACATAGGGAAAGCGCCAGATATTGCCGAGGCCCACGGCCGAACCGAGGGCGGCGAGCCCGAAGCCGAGACTGCTGTTCCAGCGTGCGCTTAACGGATTGCTCATGCCTTCGCCTTGAGTTCGATGGGGTGTGGCGCCGGATTCAGGCGGGTGGAGTGCTCGGCCGGCTTGCCGCCTTTGCGGCCGCTCCTTTTGTTGAACGAGGTAGCGCCTTGAGGCCTAATCGGCTGCTCGTTGCTGCACTGACAGGGTGGCCCCGGGAGCATCACAACTCCAGTCGCATCAAAACAGGCATGCAGGCCACGGTCAACGCTCGTGGCCTGCGCATTCAAGCCCAACCGGTATTGCCATGACGCAGATTCGCCTTCGCTGGCTTTTTCCGGCTTTTTTCTGGGCCGCTTCCACTGCGCTGGCAGACGCTTGTCCGCGCCCGGCACTGGAGGCACCGCGCCCGGTGCCGGCCGCTGCCAAGGGTGAGGTGGCCATCGCCACGCAAAACCTCTGGCGTCTTTTTGACGATGTCGACAATGGCCCGGCTAGCACTACAGCCAGCAACCCGGGCAAGAGTTCAGACAAGAGTGCGGGCAACGGTCTGAGCGATGCCGTGCCGACGGCGGAATACCAGCGCCGCCTCGACAAGTGGGCGGCGCAGGTGGTGGACGTGCTGCGCGCGCCGGCCGTGATTGCCGTGCAAGAAGCAGAAAACATCGCTGTGTTGCAGGCGCTTGCAGCCCGTATTACCGCGCGTGGCGGCCCGCGCTACCGCGCCGAGCTGATTGAAGGCGCCGATATCGGCGGTATTGATGTCGGCTATCTCGTGGCGCCGCCCTGGCAGTTGGTCAGCATCGAGCCGCTGCTGGACAGTCGCCGGCGTGGCCCCACGCCGTTGTTCGACCGGCCACCACTGCATCTGCAATTGCAGGCAGCAGACGGGCGCCGGCTGGAGTTGGTGAATGTGCACCTGAAGTCGCTGCATGGCAGCGACAATCCCTCGCGTGCCGATGCCGTGCGGCGCAAACGGGCCGCGCAAAGCGAGGCCCTGGCCGTCTGGGTGCGCGCCTATCTGACGCAAAAGCCCGACGCGCCGTTGTTGCTGCTTGGTGATTTCAATGCCACGCCAGAGATACTCGGAGGAGTGGATATTCTTGGCGAATTGCAGGCCGCCGGGCTCAGTCTGCTGACCACGCGCTTGCCCCCGGCCGAGCGCTATACCTATGTGCACGCCTGTCGCCCGGAGGCGATTGACCATGTGCTGGCCGCACCGGCACTGCTGCCGGTGGTGCAGCGAATGGCGGTGAGTCGGGGTAATGCAGACGGTGCGCGCCGCTGGCGCGACTTGCCCGGCCCGGTACGTGCCTCCGATCATGACGGGCTGGTGGTGTATCTGCGCTTTTGAGCGTGAACGCTGCTTGTCGGGTTGTATTGGGCCGTGTCGGGCTGGGGCTTATTGGATTGGCTAGAGCAGCAGAATTGGGTCGGCTCGCGGAGGCTTGCCATTTTTGTTCAAGCTTGTTGGTGCCGCAGTTCTAACCGCTTGCTGAAAAACGCCCATCCCGGGCTTTTTCAGCCCACGATTCCGGCACATGTCCGGAATCGCTACACGCTGAATCCATCGCGCAAGCGTGATGGATTCGCGATTCGGTCATCCCCGGCTGGGAAGCTGCTGGCTGAAATGCGTTTTTCAGCCGGCGGCTAGACGACGTTTGTGGCGGGGCTGCTGGCGGCATTGCGACCCAAGACAGAGTGGCTGGAGACAGAGCCGTTTGTGCCGTCGTGAGGGTGGCGAGGGTATCGATAGCAGCAATAGCAGCGAGCGTTGTTTTAAAAGGAGGGCGTATGCCCAAGGCAGACGAATTTGCCGACTACCTGTATGACCTGCTCCGGCCACTGGGGATGATCCGCCTGCGTCGCATGTTTGGCGGCCATGGCATTTACGCCGACGAGCTGTTTTTTGCGCTGGTGGTCGATGGTCAGCTGTATTTCAAGGTGGATGCGCAGACTCGCATCCTGTTCGAGACGGCCGGTCTGGAAGAGTGGGTGTTCGAAAAAGACGGCAAACCGGTGCACAT
>JAUXNL010000327.1 GCA_030684415.1 Moraxellaceae bacterium
AATGATGCTGCTACCGCTTTGGAGCGTACCCGCTTTGCGCTGGGTGCCGACTATTCGCTGGCCTCCAAGACCAAGGTGTTCGGTTATTACACCGGCTATGAGCAGGACGCTGGTAACGAGTCCTCACTCTTCGCCATCGGCCTCGAGCACAACTTCTGATCCTGCCCTTGTGCAGGGGCCATGGATGGCCCGTCACCTGACCTGTGTGTGCATGGAGCCCTCTCAAAACGGACTTTTTCAAACCCGCCTCCCGGCGGGTTTTTTTATGGAGGCTTTTGGGTGAGCCAGGTTCTGCCACGGCGATCATCCGCAGCGGGCCGAATAGGCGCCTATCCAGCATCGGGGTAATGCCCGAGGCATGAGCAATACGTGCAGCGATCCTTGCTCAGACTTTCCGCTCCGGCTTGTATCCGATCAGCCGCGCTGAGCAGCGGCTTTTGCGGGCACGACACTGGCCTGAGGTGGTATCGAGCCGCTGCCGCGGAGGGGGCCACCGTCGTTCTTTGGGCTGGCTGGCAAGTCAGTCTTGCGACGGCTTTACGGCAAGGGTGTCCAGCAGCAGGCCAGCGCATTCTGTGAATCCATGGGGGCTGCCTCACGGGCGCTTGTCCGTCGTGAGGCTTTGTTGCCGCCAGACGCTGCCGTTTCCTCTGCAGTCCACCGTGCCGCCATCTGCCATCTGCCATCTGCCATCTGCCATGGCCAAGGAAGCATGCGCGCCCGGCGGAGCATGAGCCGACGCAAGCCGCAGTGAGGCCAAGGGACAAACGGGTGTGCGCCGATGGCCGTCAGTGCGGCCATGCCGGGCGCCGGTAAAGCTGTCTGCCCCCTAAGCCCTTGATTTTCAGGCGCGAAGGCGCGGCTTCGTTGTGGCTGCTTTGGCCGCCGTGCTAACATTCCCGCCCGTCTTTCGGACCGATTCGCCACCCTCTGGCAAACCGGCTCCGCGCCTGCATTCTCTAGCTGTCTGGACCATTCATGACCAAGTACATCTTCGTTACCGGCGGTGTTGTTTCCTCTTTGGGCAAAGGGATTTCCGCCGCGTCGCTGGCCGCCCTGCTGGAGGCCCGCGGCCTCAAGGTCACGATGATCAAGATGGACCCGTACATCAACGTCGATCCGGGCACCATGAGCCCCTACCAGCACGGCGAAGTGTTCGTGACCGGCGATGGCGCCGAGACCGACCTCGATCTGGGCTATTACGAACGCTTCCTGCGTCATGCGCGCATGACCAAGGCCAATAACTTCACCTCTGGCCGTATCTATCTCGATGTCATCCAGAAAGAGCGTCGTGGCGACTATCTGGGCGCTACCGTGCAGGTCATTCCGCACATCACCGACGCCATCAAGCAGCGGGTGCGTGAAGGCGCGCGTGGCTTTGATGTGGCCATCGTGGAAATCGGTGGCACCGCAGGTGATATCGAGTCGCAGCCGTTCATGGAAGCGGTGCGCCAGATGCGCGTCGAGCAAGGCTGGCAGGGCTCGCTGCTGATGCACCTGACGCTGGTGCCCTATATCGCCTCGGCCGGTGAAACCAAGACCAAGCCGACCCAGCATTCGGTGAAGGAGCTGCGCTCCATCGGCTTGCAGCCGGACATCCTGATCTGCCGCTCCGACCACGAAATTCCTGAAGACTCGCGCCGCAAGATTTCGCTGTTCACGAATGTGGACGAAAAGGCCGTCATCCTCGCGATTGATGCCC
Organism: Moraxellaceae bacterium; assembly: GCA_030684415.1. Classification (GTDB taxonomy): domain Bacteria; phylum Pseudomonadota; class Gammaproteobacteria; order Pseudomonadales; family Moraxellaceae; genus UBA2031. The sequence continues at coordinate 1,703 of JAUXNL010000327.1, forward strand.
CCACGATTTACATGATTCCGCTCCGCTTCCACGAGCAGGGTCTGGACGATCTGGTCATCGAACGTCTGGGCCTGCCGGCCTGCCCGCCTGCCGATCTGTCTGATTGGCAGCAGGTGGTCGAAGGCCTGATGCATCCGGAAAAAGAAATCACCATCGCGATGGTGGGCAAGTACATCGAGCTGATCGATGCCTACAAGTCGCTGAACGAAGCCTTGCTGCATGCGGGCATCCAGAGCCGTACCAAGGTGAATATCCGCTACATCGACGCCGAGTCCATCGAAGACAACGGCACCGGTGTGCTGGAGGATGTGGACGCGATTCTGGTGCCCGGCGGCTTTGGTGATCGCGGCACCGAAGGCAAAATTTCCACGGTGCAGTACGCACGCGAACACCGCGTGCCGTATCTGGGCATTTGCCTGGGCATGCAGGTGGCGGTCATCGAGTACGCACGTCATGTGGCCGGCCTTGAGGGCGCGCACTCCACCGAGTTGAGCCGGAATCCGGTGCACCCCGTCATCGGCCTGATTACCGAATGGCGTAACGAAAGCGGTGAAGTGGAGCGGCGTGATGCCAGTTCTGATCTTGGCGGCACCATGCGTCTCGGGGCCCAGGAGTGTCGTCTGGAGCCGGGCAGCCGTGCGCGTGAGCTCTATGGCGAGGAAGTGATTGTCGAGCGTCACCGTCACCGCTACGAAGTGAACAACAACTACCTGCCGCAACTGACCGCGGCGGGCTTGAAGATTTCCGGCCGCAGCATCGACAACAACCTGGTGGAAATGGTCGAGATTCCCGATCACCCATGGTTTGTGGCCTGCCAGTTCCACCCGGAGTTCACCAGTTCACCGCGCGGTGGCCATCCCTTGTTCAGTGGTTTTATCCAGGCCGCATTGGTTCACGCCGGAAAAGCCTGAGCCGGTGCCGGCGTTTCGCTGAGCCAGCA
>JAUXNL010000337.1 GCA_030684415.1 Moraxellaceae bacterium
GACATCGGCATCGGTCTGCATCTCATGGGTGGGCTCGGCATCAACACCGATGCGCTCTACGGCTGCATCACGCCAGAGTTCGGCTTGCACGGGTATCCGGGCATTTTCTGCGCGGATTCGTCGTCGTTTCCGACAGCGCCCGGCATCAATCCTTCGCTCACCATCATGGCGCTGGCCCGGCTGGCCGCCGCGCGCGTTCTGGAGGCCGCATGAGCCGTTATCTGTCGGCGCCGGAAGTGGCCGCGCTCAATCGCTTGGGCGACATCATCTGCCCGGGTGACGACACGCTGCCGTCTTTTTCAGCGACCGGTTGCGTGGCCGGGTTTGACGGCATTGCCGATTACATGGGCGAGGCGGATCGTGCCGATCTGAAAATGCTGCTGGGCGTGCTGGCGTTTCTGCCGTCGTTCGCTTTGCGTTGGGTGTTGTTTGCTGCATGCCTGCTCGGGCGCTTGCCGGGCGCGGCAGGTGCCGTGTTCCGCCTGCTCGATTTCGGCCTGAAAGGCGTTGCCGTCACGCTGTATTACGGTTTTGCCGATGCGGCTTGTGCCACGCAGGCGGCACACCCCGACGTCAGTCTGCCGCCTGCCGATGCACATCCTGTGCGCACCGCGATCCGTTGGGATGCCGGTATCCGCAGCCCTGTGTCCACTGCCGCCGATCTTGAGTCTCCTGAGGAAATCAGCCCCATGAACCTGCCCCTGCAAACCACCGGCCCGAACCTTTCTGTGCCGGATGCCCTGATGGATGCCTTGTTTGATGCAAAGGCCGTGTATGCGCGTGTGCACGCAGGCCAAGCCTCTCTGCGGGCACTCAGCGTGCGTGAGCGTCTGGCCTATGTGCAAAAACTCAGCGATCTGGTGCGCGATGAGCGCGAAGCGATTATTGATCGTATCCAGCATGAAACCGGCAAATCGCGTACCGATGCACTGGTATCAGAAATTTTCCCGCTGCTGGAGCAGTTCGAGTTTTTGCTGAAGCACGCCGAAAAAGCGCTGGCCGATGAAAGCGTGCCAACGCCGCTGGCGATGATGGGCAAGAAGTCGCGCATTTATTACGAGCCGCTGGGCACGATACTCGTCATTGCGCCGTGGAATTATCCGTTTTATCAGGCCCTGTGCCCGATTGCGGCGGCGCTGGTG
>JAUXNL010000348.1 GCA_030684415.1 Moraxellaceae bacterium
GACCAGAAGCAGCTGGCCGGCGCGGTCACTCTTTTGGCCCGAAACGGCAAGGTCGTGCACTTCGAAGCCTACGGCGTCCAGGACGTGGCTGCCGGCCAGCCGACGACCCGAGACACCATCTACCGCATCGCCTCCATGACCAAGCCGGTGGCTGGCGTGGCCATGATGATGCTTTGGGAGGAGAGCCGCTGGAGTCTGGACGATCCGGTGGCCAAGCATATTCCCGAATTTGCGGACCTCATGGTCGCCACCTCAGAAGGGGGCGCCGAACCGCAGTTTCATCCGATGACCATGCGCGAACTGATGAGCCATACGGCCGGCTTCGACGTCAGCGCCGGATATGAGGACGACGGTCTCCAGGACGGCGACCTCCAAGCCATGATCGACAAGCTTGCCGCGCTGCCTCTGGCGGATCAGCCGGGAACAGACTGGCGCTATGGACCCAGCGTCAACATCCAGGGCTACATTGTCGAGAAGCTGTCGGGACAAAGCCTGGACGCTTTCTTCACGAGCCGGATCTTCGCCCCCCTGAAGATGAACGATACGGGATTCCATGTGGATGCGGCCAAGCTCGACCGGGTGTCGGCAGTCCACACCTACGGCGACGATGGGCTGATCACCTCAGCGGGGCAGGTGCGGCCCGCGCCCACCAGCCCACCCACATTTCTGTCGGGCAGCGGCGGCCTGTTTTCCACCGCCGAGGACTACTGGCGGTTCGCTCAGATGCTGGCCAATGGTGGGGAACTGGATGGCGCGCGGATCCTCAAGCCTGAGACCGTCGAGTTGATGCGCACCAACGTCCTGGCTGAAGGGGTCAAGGTTGACCTCTATGGTCCCAGCCAGTCGGGCGTGGGGTTCGGTCTGGACTTCGCCGTGATCATGGACCCAGCCACGGCCGGCACGCCCCAAGGCCTCAATTCCTACTATTGGGGCGGAGCGTTCGGCACCTGGTTCTGGATCGACCCCACCAACGACCTGGTGTTTGTCGGCATGATCCAGAATCTTCGGGGCAGCATCCCCGGCGCCGGGACGCCGCCCCTGCGCGATATCTCACCACGCCTGGTCTACGAGGCGCTGACCACGAACTAGGGTTCTTTCCCATCCGTCTGAGTCAGTCAGGCGCTCCAGGGGATCATGTCGGGGCCGCCGCCCAGGCCGGGCGAGCGGTCCCTTCCTGACCTAGGCTCAGGACTCATTGGTCATAGCCAGAAGATGACGGTTGCGGCGATGGCGATGGCGGACATGAAGGTGTGGGCGCATCGGTCG
>JAUXNL010000354.1 GCA_030684415.1 Moraxellaceae bacterium
GGCTGCACCAGGCCAACCTGTCGATGAACGAGCTGATTGCCAAACGCGTGCTGGGCCGTGAGTTCAGCCGCGAAGAGGCGCCGGTGATCCTGGACCGTTATGCCAATACCAGCTCGGCCGGGTCCATCATCGCTTTCCACCTGCATCAGGACGATTTCAAGGCCGGCGAGACCGGGGTGATCTGCTCCTTTGGCGCGGGCTACTCCATCGGCAGTGTGATTGTCCGCCGCACCTGAGCAGTTACCTTCCAGTTACAAAGAAACACCGACAAGGCCGCATCCGTTTGATGCGGCCTTGTCGTATATAGGAAGCCTGTCAGGCATGTAATCGGCGCCCCGCACATTTTTTGGCGGACCGCTGTAACGGATTGGCCTGACAGGCATCTGATTCAAGGACGCGGCGCCTTGCCGCTTCAATACCCTCGCGCCAGCGGCGCAACCCATGGAGAAACACAATGTCCAAGCTCAGCACCCTGACCCCGATTGCCGCCGTTCTGGCTGTTTCCCTCGCCGGCGTTTCGCACGCGGCCAGCAATCCGTTTGGCAGCGCGACCGTTAATGGCGCGATGACGTTGGCGGCCCACGATGCCGGCCATGAAGGCAAGTGTGGCGAAGGTAAGTGTGGCGGCGCCAAGACCAAGGCCAAAGAAGGCAAATGCGGTGAAGGTAAGTGTGGCGGCGCCAAGACCGATGCCAAGGCCAAAGAAGGCAAGTGCGGTGAAGGCAAGTGTGGCGGCGCCAAGACTGACGCCAAGGCCAAGGCCAAAGAAGGTAAATGCGGCGAAGGCAAGTGCGGTAGCAAGACCAAGTAATCCGGTGCGCCGCCCTGTGCCCGCTGCGGGCATGGGGCGGTGGCATTTCCGCCATTTTTCCGGAGCGTTAAATAATGGACAGGGCCTCACCCCGGGGTGCCATGGAGGGCGCCATCAAGGCTGCCGTGCAGGGCGCTGGACTGGGTTTGCGGCGCAGCTTCATGGCCGAGTTGGCGAACAGCACCTTGCCGGGCCTGCCTGATTTTTTCGAGATCGCGCCCGAAAACTGGATGGGCATGGGCGGGCGTTACGCGCGCCAGTTACGCGAGTTCACCGAGCGCTATCCGTTTGTGTGTCATGGCCTGTCGCTGTCGATTGGCGGCCACCTTCCGCTGGACCCCGTCTTCCTGAAAGACCTGCGTGCGTTTCTCGATACGCACCGGATCGAACGCTATACCGAACACCTCAGCTATACGACCGATGATGGTCATCTTTACGATCTGCTCCCCATTCCCTTTACCGAAGCAGCGGCTGATCACGTGGCTGCCCGTGTGCGCCAGGTGCAAGAGGCACTGGGCCGCCGGATCGCGCTGGAAAACGTGTCGTATTACGCCGCGCCCGGCGCACAGATGAGCGAACTCGATTTCATCTGCCGCGTGCTGGAAAAAGCAGACTGCGATCTGCTGCTGGATGTGAACAACATCTGGGTCAACAGCATCAATCACGGTTACGACGCCAATGCGTTTCTGGATGCCTTGCCGGTATCGCGCGTGGCCTACATCCACATTGCCGGGCATTACGAAGAGGCGCCCGATCTGCGCGTGGATACGCATGGCGCGGATGTGATTCCCGAGGTCTGGCAATTGCTGGATCGCGCCTACGCGCGGTGTGGTGCCGTGCCCACCTTGCTGGAGCGCGACTTCAACATCCCACCCTTGCCGGAGTTGCTCGCCGAGATGGGGCAGATTCGCCAGCATCAGCAGGCGGCAGCCACGATGGGCAGTAGGGCCAGGGAGTTTGGGGAGATGGATGCCGGAGCACGACATGCCGGCTGAGTCCTGTGATTTCCGCGCCGAGCAAAAACGGATGACCGACTGGCTGCGCGCACCGGAACGCGAGCAGGCCCCCGATGTCGAGCTGCGCCGTCTGGCCATTTATCGTGAGCTCTTCTTCAACAATGTGCGTGATTTTGTCGAGAGCGCCTTTCCTGTACTGAAGTCGCTGTTGCCGGCGGATGAATGGGACGCGCTGGTGCGGTGCTTTTTTGCCGAGCACCGTTGCCAGAGCCCGTATTTCCGCGACATCTCGCTGGAGTTCCGCACCTGGATGGACGCCGCCAACGGCGAGATGTTCATCGCACGGCCCTGGATTCAGGAGTTGCTGCATTACGAGTGGGTGGAGCTGGCGGCGGAGTGTGCCGCCCCGGAGCCCGAGGCAGCGGCGGTGCAGCCAGCGGGCGACCTGCTGGCCGGTGTGCCGGCATTGAGCCCGTTTGTGTGGCCTTTGGTGTACCGCTGGCCGGTGCATGAGCTGTCGGCCACGAATCCGCCGGCTCTCGTGGCGCCGCTCGTGCCGACCTGTCTGCTGGTGTTCCGTGATGCTGGCGACGAGGTGCATGTGCTGCCGGTGAATCCGCTTACTGCGCGACTGGTGGAAATGCTGCAACAGCATGCGCCGCGCTCCGGGCGCGATTTGCTGTTGGCACTCGCCGTTGAAGCTGGCTACGCGAATGCCGTGACCGAAGCCAGCTCTGACGCAGTTGCAGGTGCTGTGTCTGATGGTGATGGCGGCGCTGGTCGTGCCCGCACTGAAAGTTTTGTGGCGGCCGGCGCCGCCTTGCTAGAGGATTTGCGCGCCCAAGGCATCGTGCTCGGAGCTCGCTTGGCCATGGCCTGAATCTGAGTCCGGGCCTTGGAATGCCGATGCCGATGTGGGTGCGGATGTGGGGGCGGATTCATCCGCACAAAACCACGGTCCATGATGACCGGATGCCCTGCCAGAACGTTTCACAGATGTTGCAAACCAAGTCGCCAGCAAGGGTGGCTCTGCGCTGCTTGGGGTTCAAAAAAGAAAAGGTGGCATGTGCGCCGGGGGCCACTACACCCGCAACACACCTGCCCTAAAACTGTCACCACTGCATAGGCATTCGGGCTTGAGCCGGGTAAGGCGGCCCCTGTCGAGGAAATGGAAATGGACTCTCTCAAATACGCCGTACTGGCCTGGGACGAGCGCTTGCGCGGCCTCTTTGCCCGCATCGGTAGCTTTGCGCCCGGCTTGCTGCTGCGGCTCATCCTGGCGGTCGAGTTCATGGAGGCTGGCCTGCAGAAACTCCATGGCGATAACTGGTTTGGCGACATCCACAGTGACTTCCCGTTTCCCTTCAATGTGCTGCCGGTAGGGCTGTCCTGGTTTATCGCCACCTGGGCGGAAATCATTGGCGCCGCGTTGCTGGTGGTAGGGCTGGGAACGCGCTATGCCGCGGCCATGCTTATGGTGGTGACGTTCGTCGCGGCCTATGCCGTGCATTTTCCGCCGCCGGGCGCCGGGCTGGCCGAGTTCTGGCAGGGCTATGCGGTCAGCAATCAGGGCTTTGGCAATTACAAGCTTCCCCTCCTGTTCTTCATCATGTTTCTGGCCCTGCTGGGCAACGGCCCCGGCAAGCTCAGCCTCGACCACTGGATTGCCCGGCGCAACGGCCTGGCCTGAGTAGCGTCCCGGTAGCGCCTGCGATTCCGTAGGGCCTCGTGTGTTGTTGCCCTTCGGGCCTTCCTGTGAGGCCTCCTGAGAGACGCGCCGGAAGCCCGGCGGCTTGATCGTTGCGGTGGCCCCGCACTGCATGAAAGGCGCTCTGTAGTCGGCATTAGTGGCTGGCTGAAAAAGTCCGGGATGGGCGGTTTCAGCCAGCGGTTACTGGCGGTTGCAGAGATGGCTCAGTTGCTGGGGTGCACGGCTGAGCGGGGCTTGGAAAATGCCCGAGCAGTGTTTTCAGCAGCGGCCAACGGTGACCGGTGGCGAGCAACGCAGGCCCGCAATTACATGATCGCCGCATGGCAATTGCGCCAAGTTTGCAGAAGAATACCGCCTGCCCGATTTACAGGATGATGCCCGGTGTCGCCTCTTTACCAACGTCTTGCCCTTGCCGTTCTGCTCAGTGTTCCCGCACCGGTGGCGTTGGCCGCTGATGATCGTGACCCTCTCGAGTCCTGGAACCGAGGTGTGTTTGCCTTTAACGATCGTGTCGACCGTTATTTCCTCAAGCCGCTGGCCAAAGGCTATCGTGCCATCACGCCGCAGGCGGTGGACGATGGTGTGACCAATTTCCTGAATAATCTCGCTGAGCCCTCAACGGCGCTCAATGCGGCCCTGCAAGGCAAGTTCAAGCAGTCGCTGGCCGATACCGGGCGTTTCATTTTCAACACCACCTTTGGACTGGCGGGCATTTTCGATGTGGCCAGCAGCATGGAGCTGCCGCGTCACGATGAAGATTTTGGTCAGACCTTTGCAAAATGGGGCGCGCCTGCTGGCCCCTATGTGGTCGTACCTTTCATGACGGGCATGACCCTGCGTGATGGCGCCGGCATGGGCACGAATGCCGTGTTCGTCCTGAAGTGGCGTAATGAGCCGCTGGATATCGGTTGGGAAACGGAGCTGGGCATTCTGGCCCTGAGCATTGTGGATGGTCGTGCCGACATCATCCCGATGGAAGAAAGCATGACGGCGGGCGACCGCTACCGCTTGCTGCGCGATGCCTATTTCCAGCGCCGTGAGTTCCTGATCAACGATGGCGCGGTGACCAGCGACCCGTTCCTCGATGACGACTTTGATGATGACGCTGACGAGACCATGGAGCCGGGCACCGCAGAGCAGGTGCCGGAAAGTGCACCGTCAGAGGGCGCTGCCGAGGCCCTCTGAGGGCCTCGGGCACTGCCTGTGATGACTCGTCATTCATGTGCCGCCCTGCGGCTTGCACGGTCTTGGGGGGAGGAGTAGTGTTCCGCCCACTTCGCAGCACGGCAGTACAACTCCGTATGTCCCAGCCCGCCCAAGACCACATTCTCGTCATCGACGACGAACCGGTGGTACGTGAAAGCCTTGCTGTCTACCTCAGTGACAGCGGCTTCAAGGTGGACACCGCCCGCAGCGGTGACGAGGGCCTCGGCCTTTTCCGCAACAAGCAGCCCGACCTCGTCATTTGCGATCTGCGCATGCCGCTGGTCGACGGGCTCGACGTGCTCAAGGCCATCAACGCCGAGTCGCCTGAAACTCCCGTTATCGTGGTGTCCGGCCAGGGCAGCATGAATGACGTGGTGACGGCCCTGCGCAACGGCGCCGTGGATTACCTGTTCAAGCCGCTGATCGAACTGGAAGTGCTGGAGCATTCCGTGCGCCGTGCGCTGGAGCGGGGCCATCTGCTGAAGCAGAACCGCCAGATCCGCGAGCAGCTTGAGCTGACCAATGCCGAGCTGGAGCGCAGCCTGGATTTGCTGGAAGAAGACCAGGAGGCCGGTCGGCGTGTGCAGCGACGCATGCTCCCGCCGACGCCGCATGTCTTCAACGACACCTGTCATTTCAGCCATCGCATCATTCCCTCGCTCTATCTCTCCGGTGATTTCGTCGATTACTTCCGCCTCGGGCCCGACCGCATCGGCTTCTATCTGGCGGACGTGTCCGGCCATGGCGCCTCTAGCGCCTTTGTTACCGTTTTCCTGCGAACGCTGACCAATCGTATCCAGCGGCACTACGAAAAGCGTGCTGCAGTGAACACGCTGTCGCCCGCACGCTTGATGCGCGACATCAATCAAGAACTGATTTCGATGGCCATCGGCAAACACTTGGCCATGTTCTGCGGCGCGATTGATCTGGCCGAGAACAAACTGACCTACTGCATGGGTGCGCATTTTCCACCGCCCATCCTGATTAACGACGGTGTTGCCCAGGCATTGCCCGGCAGAGGGTTACCGGTCGGCATCTTCAGTGATGCCACGTTTGAAGACACCGTGGTCGATCTGGCGCCGCGCTTTTCGCTGGTGGCGATGTCGGACGGTGTACTGGAAGTGCTCCCAGAAGGATCAATGGAAGCGAAAGAAGCGCATTTGCTCGCGGTGGTCGGTGCGGCCCCGCGTGATGCCGATGCCTTGGCGAGCGCGCTGGCGCTCGATGGCGACATGGAAGTCCCGGACGATATTGCCCTGCTGGTCATCAACCGGAATCTGTAATCATGCTGTCAGGCCGCATTCTCTACGCCGTGCACCACGGCACATACGTCATCAAGTTCGCGGGTGACGTGCGTGTGCCGCTGTGTGCCAGCCTCGAAGGCTTCATGGAGCGCATGCTGGCGGATGCCGAGCTGCATGCCGTGCTCATTGATTTGACGGACACGGTGGCGATAGACAGTACCGCGCTCGGCTTGATTGCCAAAATTGCGGTGTCGCTCAAAGAACGTCTGGATCGCCAGCCAGTGATTCTCTCCACCAATCCCGATGTCAACCGTGTCCTGTCCAGCATGGGCTTTGACCGGGTGTTCCTGATTCTGGAAAAGGCGCCCGCGGTGAATGAGTCGCTGGACGAGCTGCCGTTTACCGAGCCTTCGCAGCAAGCACTGACGCGCAATGTCATCGAAGCGCATCGCGTGCTCATGGACATGAACGAGAAGAATCGTGCGACTTTCCGTGATCTGGTGGACATGCTCGAATGCGAAGAGCGCGATCAGAAGCACTGAGCGTTTTCGTGTGATTCCGTTACGCAATAAAAAGCCCGCGCTAGCGCGGGCTTTTTATTGCG
>JAUXNL010000357.1 GCA_030684415.1 Moraxellaceae bacterium
CATGAGCCGGATAAATCCACGGGCAAGGGCAGGCAGCTTGTGAGCATTGGCAAGCGAGCTGAGTGCACTGCTGGTCATCGGGTAATCTCCTGTACCGGGGGGACGGGCTTGGTGTGAAAGCGGGTTTTCTTGCGCCAGAGCAACAGGGCCTGCCAGTGGATGCGCCACACCACCAGTACGGTTGCCCAGCCAAAGCTGAAAAACGTGCGCAGCAGCTCTGTGTCAGTCATCTCGCGAGCACTGCCGCTCAAATGCGTTTTCAGGCTGAGGGCGTCGTCTTCGTAATAGTCGATGGCGACGCTGCGTTTTTCTGGCTGCTGATTGAAGCGGAAGCGGTAATGGCCTTTCACGTCAAAAAACGGAGAGACATGAAAGACCTTGCGCGAGGTCAGTTCGGTGTCCTTGCCGATAGGTCCACCATCGCGCGCGGTGAGCAGATAGCAGTGCCGTTCGCCAAACGTGTTGCGCACTTCGCAAAGCACAGCGCGAAGCGCATCAGCGCTGTCGTGGCAGAACCAGAAACTCACCGGGTTGAAAACAAAACCCAGAATGCGTGGCATGGCGAGCAGCCAGATATTGCCATCGGCCTGGGTGATGCCCTCACGTTGCAGTGTCGTGCGAATCCATGATTCGGCATCGTGGCCGTCGCCATGATCCTTTTCGTAAAAACTGAACAGGTTGAAACGATCCAGGCTGAACAACCGTGAGCGCAGCGTGGCTTTCTGGTCCAGCGGAAAACAGATGAACAAACCCGGATAACGGAAGGCATGTTCATGCGGGCGCAGGCGATGGTGTATGACCATGCCGCTGTACAGCCATGAAGGACGTGGCAAGGAGCCGACGCTGCTCATGCACGGGCTCCCAGTGCGGTGGCGGGTGCACTTTCCGTATCTCGGGCCGTATCCCAGGGGATGCGCGCGCCGAGCAGGCGAGCGACGGCCATGCCGGCCTTGAGGCCATCTTCATGAAAGCCGTAGCCGGCCCAGGCGCCACAGAAATAAACGCGATCCAGTCCTTGTATGGCGGGCAGGCGTTTTTGTGCATCGTAGGCATTCTGGTCGAGCAGCGGATGGGCATAGTCCAGACGCCGGATGACATGGGCCGCTGCAGGAGCTTCAGGCGGATTCAGCGTCACAAACACATCGGTTTTGAACGGCAGTGGCTGCAAGCGGTTCAGCCAGTAGGTAACAGCCACCGGCTGATTTTCATCCGGCTGCTGCACGCTGTAGTAATTCCAGGCGGACCAGGTTTTGCGCCGCTTCGGCATCAGCGCCGGATCGGTATGCAGCCAGGCGACATTGGGCTGGTAGCGGATGGCGCCCAGCACCTCTTGTTCGGCTGGCAACGCGTCTTTCAGCATGGCGAGCGCCTGGTCGGTATGGCTGGCAATGATCACCCGGTCAAAGCGTTCCGTGCCGCGTGACGAGGTCACCTCAACGGCATCGGGCAGCCGGCGCACGCTGGTCACAGGGGTCGACAGCCGCACATCCGGCAGGCGTTTCAGCATCGCGCGCACATACTCGCGTGAGCCGTTGCGGATGCTTTTCCACTGGGGGCGGTCAAAAATCTGCAGCAGGCCGTGGTTCAGGCAGAACTGCAGGAAGGTTTCTGCCGGGAAATCGGCCATGCCTTTCAGCGGGCTCGACCAGATGGCGGCACCCATGGGAAAGAGATACCAGTCGCGGAATTCGGCGCTGTAGCCGTCGACATCGAGCAGTTGTCCGAGGCTCATGCCGCTCCCGCGTACCCGGTCGAGCAGCGCGTGTGAGGCCCGGTTGAAACGCAGGATGTCGCGCACCATGCGCCAGAAGGCTGGCCGCCAGAGGTTGCGGGTCTGGGCGAAGAGGGTGCCCAGACCTTCGCCAGCCCATTCCAGATCGGCGGCGGGCAGACTGACACTGAAGGTCATTTCGCTGGCGGGGGTATCGACCCCCAGCAAAGGCAGCAGCCGGATCAGATTGGGATAGGTACGGTCGTTGTGCACCAGAAAGCCGGTGTCCACCGGATGTGAAATGCCGTCGAGGTTGATGTCGATGGTATTGCTATGGCCGCCGGCGTAGTCACCCGCCTCGAAGAGCACGACATCGTGCTCCGGGGCCAGCAACCACGCCGCACTGAGTCCGGCAATTCCTGCTCCTGCAACCGCTATTCGCATTTCAACGTGTCCTTTGGTGCCGGCGGCAACATGCCTCCGTCTCTGCTGTTGTCCTGTACGACAGAATCGGCGTGGCAGATGCAGGCCGCCGATATTTTCTATGTAGTAGACAGTGAGTCATCATGGCGTCATTTCTGGGGTGTAAAGCGGGCTTTCGGCCTTTTTGTCCAGTACACCATCAGCGCTGTGAGCAAAGTTAGAGCAAGCTATGACGGTCATGTATTGGACAATAATGACTATTTCAGCGCATTAGTCTTGTTTGTCCATCTCTAGTGTTGGACAAAGTGGTGGCATGGTGTTTGTGTCGGCCTCCTGAGCTGGCCACAGGGCATGGTAGACTCGCGAATTCCTGACAAATTTCATGGAGATACGGCATGGCAGAGCTGCATCCTGCCCAGCGCAGCGGCCTCGATCTGGTGCCTTCAGAGCGCCCCGCTTTGCTGCTGACACGGCACTCCGTGCGCGAGCTGGGCAATGGCGTGCCAAGCTATGACCTGCCGCTGACGCCTGAGGGCGTGGCGCTTGCCGAGCAATGGGGACGCGAATTGCCGCGCCCGCTGCACAGCCTTCACTCCAGCCCGGTCGGGCGCTGCATGGACACGGCCCGGGCGATTGCCCGTGGCGCGGGTGTCGATCTGGAGATCCGGCAGACGTATACGCTGGTGGAGCCGGGCTGCTTTGTGCAGAACATCGCCCGCGTCGGGCCACTGTTTCTGGAGCTTGGGGCGCTGGCCTTTGCCAATCATCATTTCAGTGAGTCCGTTGAAGGGCTGCTGTCGCCAGAAGAGGGCAGTGCCCGTCTGATCCGGCATTTGCACGAACATCAGGGCGCGCCTGGCACCTTGAGTGTGCACGTCACCCACGACACGATTCTCGCTGCCTTCATTTACCACCTGATGGGGCGTGATCGTATCGATGAGCAT
>JAUXNL010000365.1 GCA_030684415.1 Moraxellaceae bacterium
CTCACGGTGGCATCAAGGAAGGGCAGCAGGCTGTCGTCGACGGTGGCGAACTGGCCGCTGATGCTGCCGGCATTCAGGAAGGTGAACGTGATGTTGTTGCCGCTGTAGTTGCCGGGCAGGTTGAGCACGCGCAAGGTGCCATCGAGCGTGGCCACGCCGCCGACATTGATGACGTCGCTCTGGCTGCCGGCCACGGTGCCGTTGATTTCAATCTCGGTGAGGCTGGCCGGGTCGAGTGTGAGGTCGCCGCCAATGGTCAGTGTGCCGATGGAGTTGCCCGGGCTGATCATGCTGCCGGCGCCGGTGGTGACATTGCCGTTGACGGTGCCGATGCCGCGCAGCGTGGTGTTGTCGAAGAGGTCGACGCCGCCGCCCAGAATGCCGTCGAGACGCAGGCTGCCCTGTTCAATGACGGTGAGGCCGGTGAAGGCGTTGTAGTTGCCGCCCATGCGCAGCTCGCCGCCATCAAGCTGGCGGAAGGTGCCGCTGCCGGCGAGCGTGCCGTTGAACGTGACATCGCCGGTGATCGACAGGCTGAAAGTGGCGCCGTTGGCAATGTTTACATCGCCGGCGAGCGTGCCGAAGGGGCTGAGATCGCCCAACTGGAATACACCGCCCTGGATGTCGAGCAGAGTGGCGTTGAGCCCACCGGTAAAGACCAGGGTGCCGGCGCCGTCTTTCACAAACGGGCCGGTGCCGCTGATGAGGCCGCTGTAGTTGATATCGAAACCGTTAGTGTCGATGCCGCCACCGTTGTTGCGCAGGATGAGGTTGCGCAGGTCGTCGAAGGCGGCGTTCAGGCGCAGCAGGCCACCGTCGATGATGAGATCGCCGCTGCCCAGACGCGCGTCACTGTCCACGGCCACTGTGCCGTTTTCAATCAGCACGCCGGCGGTTTGGGTGTTGGTGCCGCTCAGGGTGAGCACGCCGCTGCCGCGTTGCACGATGGTGCCGGCGCCGCTGACATTGGCGTCGACGTCGATGTCGTCGCTGCGGTTAAAGGCAAGCTGCGCGCCGGTCGAGGTGATGACATCGCCGGTGATGTCACCGGTGGTGCCGCCATTGCCGATGGTGAGGATGCCGCTGTTGATGCGCGTGCCGCCGGTGTGCGCCAGGCTGTCCACCACGACCAGCTCGCCCGGGCCGGTTTTCTGCACAAGGCCGGCGCCGGTGGTGCCGCCGTTGAACACGGCGTTGTCGCTGCGATCAAAAATCAGCCGCGTGCCGGCGGCGAGGTCGGCATCGCCGGACAGGCTGCCGGTAGTGCCGCCCAAGCCGATGCGCAGATTGCCGGTTTCGACCTGGAACACGCCGTCGAACAGTTGCTCGCCGGTGAGGACCAGCTCGCCGTTGCCGCGTTTGATCACGGTGCCGTCGCCGTCAATCACGCCAGTGTAGAGCGTGAGGTCGTCGCGGCCGAACACCAGTGTGGCGCCGCTGTTCACGTCGACATCGCCGACCAGCGCACCTTTGAGGCCTTCACCGATTTGCAGGGTGCCGGCGGCGACCGTGGTCAGGCCGTTCTGGCCGGTGATGCCGGTCAGCAGCAGCGTGCCATCGCCGGTCTTGGTGATGTTGCCTGTGCCGTCCAGGTCGCCATCGAGGCGGAAACTGTTGCCGCTATCCACCGCCAAGCGCGCATTGCCGGCACCAATGGTGATGTTGCGACTGATGTCGCCCAGCAGCAAAAGCCTGCCGTTGTCGTCGAGCGTCATGGCGCCAAAACCGAGGCCGCGTTCACTGGTGGCGGCCACCGTGCCGTTGCGCACGGTGAGGCCACCAAGGAAAGTGTTGGCGCTGCCCGGATTAAGCGTAACCGTGCCGGTGCCATCGAGCAGGACGCTGCCATCGCCGCTGATGTTGCCGGTCAGGGTGAGGGTGTTGCTACGGTTGACCACCAGCTCGGCTGTGCTGCCGATGCTCACATTGCCGGTGATGCTGCCGGTGGTGCCGCCATTGCCGAGTTGCAGCGTGCCGGCCGCAATGTTCACGCCGCCGGGCGTGTTCACCGTGCCGGTCACCAGCAGCCGGCCCGTGCCTTCTTTACGCAGGCTGCTGTCGCCGGCCAGACCGGTGATGCCGCCCGTGGTCTGCACGTCGAAGCTGCCGACATCGACTACGCCGACGCCATCGAGAATCTGGATGGGGCGCAGATTGGGAGTGTCGGTGAGCACGCGCAGGCCGCCGCCTTGGCTCAACTGCAAATTGCCTATGCCCAGCGCGTCGGGGTTGGCCAGCGCCAGGTAGCTGCCCTCGCCGAAGACCCGCGTATCGCCGATATAGGTGTTGGCGTTGGTGAGCGTGAGCGTGCCGGCGCCGTACTTCACAAAAGTACCCACACCACTGATGACACCGTTATGGGTGAGGTCGCCAAATACGCCGCCACCGACCACGAGGGTGATGTTGATGTTGCTGCTGCTTTGCGCGCTGCTGAAGGCGCCACCAGCCAGCGTCAGGCTACCGGTGCCGATGCTGGTGTCGTCGGCCAACGCCAGAATCACGCCCTCGCCGACAATGGTGCCGCCCGAGTATGTGTTGCCGGCGCTCAGGTTCTGCGCACGGTATTTGTCGATGTCGGTGAGCGGATCGAAGGACGGCAGGTCTTTGCGGTTGATGGTCAGCCCGCCAGTGCCCGTGATGAGGCCGCCAAAGTTGGTGTCGAGCGCCGGATCTTCAATGCCCATGGTGATGGTGAGGCGGTTGTTGCCCAACTCGACCGTGCCGGCGCCACTGAGCGCGCCGATCTGCTGGTTGCTGCCATTGAGCGCGTAGGTGCTGCCGGTATTCACCGTCAGCCCGCCGGTGGCGATGCGGCCCTCCACGCGGCCTTGCGACACCAGCGTGTTGCCGTCGCCCGTGTTGGCGCCACTGAGCGTGGTCGTGCCGGTGCCGGCAAAGGTCAGCGTGGAGCCGGCGGCCCAGCCGGTGATGGCGTTCCCCAGCGTGACATCAAAGCCGTTGTTGAAGACGGTGCCGCCATTGGCGGTGACATTGAAGCCGCGCAAATCATTGAAGGCGGCGCCATAGGCGAGGATGCCGCCATCGAGCATCAGGTCCGAGGTGCCCAGGCGATTGTTGCCGTCGAGCACGAGCGCGCCTTCGCGCACGATCCAGTTCCCGTTGTGGCTGGAGCTGCCGTTCAGTACCAGCGCGCCTGCGCCTGTCTTGGCAATGTCGCCGGTACCGGAAATGTCGTTGCTGAGCTGCGAATTGCCAGACACCACGCCGATACGGCCGCCGCCGTTGTCCACCACCAGGTCTTGCGTCAGGTCGAGGCCGTTGGCCAGCAGCAAGCCGCCATCGTCCAGCGCCACCACGCCGCCGCCGCCGAGCGCGCTCAAATCGTTCACCTGCACATTGGCGCCCGTGATGTAGGTGTCGCCACCAATCGTGTTGTTGCCGCCAAGGATCACCGTGCCATAGCTAGAGCCGGCCGAAGGATTGGCGCTGTCGACCGGCACCGGACCGCCGCCCGCCACCACCAGATTCCACTGCTGGAAGCTGCTGGCCGGGAGCAGGCCGGCGCCCACGCTGTCGCTGATACTGTCGTTGATGGTCAGGAGCTGGCCGGCGCGTACACGCAGCACCAGATTGCCCGAGCCTTGCAGAAAGATGCCGTCGCCGGCGGCTTGCCCGGCGCTGCCGTCACCGCCGCCGGCCCCGGCGGTGGTGGTATTGCCATCGTAGGTGCCGTTGCCGCTGATGGAAATGGAGCCGCCTTCGGCCACAAACACGCCGCCGCCAAGGCCGGCGCCGCCGCCGCCCCCGGTGGTGCCCGCCGCCCCGCCCGCGGCGCCGCCGTTGCCTCCCGCGACTGCACCGGCGCCACCGCCGGCACCAAAGCCGCCATCGCCCCCCGTGCCGGTGGCCGAGCTGC
>JAUXNL010000375.1 GCA_030684415.1 Moraxellaceae bacterium
TCCATGAACTCCGACATGTCGATACGCACCATGGCATCGTCGGAGTCAAACAGGAAGTTGGCCAAGGCCTTGGTCAGCTCGGTCTTGCCGACACCGGTAGGCCCCAGGAACAGGAAGGAACCATTCGGGCGATTGGGGTCCGACAGGCCGGCACGCGAACGGCGTACCGCATTGGCCACGGCGACAACGGCCTCATGCTGCCCGATGACACGGCGATGCAGCGCATCTTCCATACGCAACAGCTTTTCACGCTCACCTTCCAGCATGCGGCTCACGGGAATACCGGTGGCCTTTGCCACCACTTCGGCAATTTCCTCATCCGTCACACGATTGCGCAGCAGCGTGTGCGCCGGCTTATCGGCATCGGCCGCGGCTTTGAGCTGCTTTTCCAGCTCCGGAATCACGGCATACTGCAGCCGCGACATTTTTTCGAGATCGTTGGCGCGGCGTGCGGCCTCGAAATCGATACGCGCTTTTTCCAGCTCCTCCTTCACCTGCTGCTCGCCCTTGAGCGAGGATTTTTCCGCCGTCCAGACTTCTTCCAGATCCGCATATTCGCGCTCGAGCTTGCCGATATCTTCTTGCAGTTTGAGCAGACGCTGCTGGCTGGCGGCGTCCTCCTCATGCTTGAGTGCTTCGCGCTCCATCTTGAGCTGAATCAGCTTGCGGTCGAGCTTGTCCATGGACTCGGGCTTGGAGTCCATTTCCATGCGGATGCGCGAGGCCGCTTCGTCGATCAGGTCGATGGCCTTGTCGGGCAACTTGCGATCCGTGATGTAGCGATGCGAGAGCTTGGCCGCCGCAATGATCGCGGGGTCTGTGATGTCCACGCCATGATGGACTTCATAACGCTCTTTGAGGCCACGCAAGATGGCAATCGTGTCCTCGACCGAGGGCTCATCCACGAGCACTTTCTGAAACCGGCGCTCCAGCGCGGCATCTTTTTCGATGTACTGACGGTATTCGTCGAGTGTGGTGGCGCCGACACAGTGCAGCTCGCCACGCGCCAGTGCCGGCTTGAGCATGTTGCCGGCATCCATGGCACCGTCAGCTTTGCCGGCCCCGACCATGGTATGCAGCTCGTCGATGAACAGGATCACGTTGCCTTCCTGTTTGGCCAGCTCATTCAGCACGGCCTTCAGGCGCTCCTCGAACTCACCACGGAACTTGGCACCCGCAATCAGCGCACCCATATCGAGCGACAGTACCTGTTTGTTGCGCAAGCCTTCCGGCACCTCGCCGTTGACAATGCGCTGGGCCAGCCCTTCAACAATCGCGGTCTTGCCTACCCCGGGCTCACCGATCAACACCGGATTATTTTTGGTGCGCCGCGCGAGTACCTGAATCGTGCGGCGGATTTCATCGTCACGGCCAATCACGGGATCGAGCTTGCCGCTGGCGGCGCGCTCGGTCAGATCGATGGTGTACTTCGACAATGCCTGACGATTTCCTTCTGCATTGGCGTCTTTCACGGACTCTCCTCCCCTGACCTGATCAATCACCTGCGTCAGCCGTGCTTTCTGCACGCCGGCTTTTTGCAGCACTTTTGCGACGGCGGCATTGGCTTCAAAAAAGGCCAACAGCAACAGTTCGCTGGCAATGAACTGGTCACCGCGCTGCTGCGCGAGTTTGTCCGCCAGATTGAAAACCCGCGAAAGTTCAGGCCCGACGCTGATCTCGCCGGTTGGCGTGGTCAGCTTGGGAAGATTGTCGAGATGGCTGGCAAGCTCACGCCCGAGCACAACGGCATCGGCGCCCGCTTGAGCGAGCAAGGGGCGCACACTGCCGCCCTGCTGTGCCAGCAACGCACTGAGCAAATGCCCGGGCTCGATGGCGGTGTTGTCACGGCCGATGGCCAGGGATTGGGCATCAGCGAGAGCTTCCTGCAATTTTGCAGTCAAACGGTCATAACGCATGGATTTCCCCGAAATGGCATGAAACGACTTGCCCTAGGTATAGGGGCCGTTCCCTCCAATTCAAGGAAGCGGGTGATGGTGGCGCAGGTAAAAGCTGACGCGGATCAAGCAGAGTGCTTGCCGGCCACCCAGCGCACGGTTTTTTCGGCAACATGGCGGCCGAACCATTCCGCCGTGCGCAGATCGCCGGTGGGGGGTGTGGTTTCTGCTGGCGCATTGTCCGACTGCGTCATCAGACCCAGATGGGAGCCCAAACGATTGCGGTCTTCAGGACCGGTGCCTTCGGGCAGCAAGGGCAGCGGCACCCAGAGCATGCCGTGCTGGGCAGCATAGACCTGTAACTGGAACAGCACACTGAGTTTGTCGCCGGACAGTCCGCCCGAGTTGGTGAAGCCCGCCGCTAGCTTGTCCTGCCATTCCTGGCGCAGCCACTGCCGCGAGGTCTGGTCCATGAAGTGCTTGAACGGCGCTGACACACTGCCCATGTAGGTGGGGGCACCGAAGAGAATGGCATCAGCCGCCTTGAGCACTTTCCAGTCCACATTGTCGACGGCCATCAGCTCCACCGCGACACCTGCGACAGAGGCTGCCCCCAGACGGACATGCTCGGCCACCTTGGCGGTATGGCCGAAGCCCGAGTGGTAAACGATTGCAACACTGGCCATGACAACTCCGGTTAGGGGCGGCGGGGCCGCGATGATAGCCACACTCCGGGCTGGTGGCACCGGAACAAGACACTACACTTCAAGCAAGGCGACTCTTGCCTGCGCTTTACAACAGATGACGCCGACCACCGAGAACAGGGGAAGCCCATGGGAAAGCCGACCGATACCGAACTGGGGCAGGCCATACAGGCCGCGATTGTCATGCGTGAAAACGGCAACGATCCCGACTTTGTGGCCAAATCACTGCTCAGCCTGAACTACCGCATGCAGAAAATGGAACGTCTGCTGACCGCGACCAAACGCTTCCTGCACGCTGGCCAGAGTTCCACGGATCACCGAGCCTTGTTGCAAGTGCTGGCCGCCGCCGAAAAAGCCAACGCGGACGACAGCGACCCCGACTTCAGCTCAGGCCGCTGAAACGCGGATTTACTCCGCGCGACACACTCGCTCGGCCAGTCGCTTGGCGAGCGGCGCCACGAAGGCGGCTACTGGAAACGCCACCAGGAAGGCCACCGGAAACGCATGAGCCCAGCGCAGCAGGTAGCCACTCCCCACGCCCGTGTTGAACGCGGTCAGCACGCCCGACATCAAAAAACTCATCAGCAGCGCCATGAAAAAAGCAAAGGTCAGTGGCAGCCAGCGCTTGGGCAAACCCATCCTCAAGCTCCTGATAACCAGATGACCGAGGCCATGCGGCCGGTACGACCGTCGCGGCGGTACGAAAAAAATGTTTCGCCTTCAGTGAAGGTGCAACGACCGCCACCGGATACCGCCATCACCCCCACTGCCGACAGCCGCAGGCGAGCCAGCAAGTAGATGTCCGCCAGCCAGCGCCCGGCATTCGGGCTGGGCACAAAGGCCCGAGCGGCGTCTGCTTGCTTGGCAACAAACGCTTCGCGCACTTCCTCTCCCACCTCAAAAGCGGATGGGCCGATGGCCGGCCCCATCCAGGCCATCACCTGTGCAGGATCAGCAAACGTCTGCACGGTGGCTTCCAGTACGCCATCACACAGTCCACGCCAGCCGGCATGAGCCACGGCCACACGCGTCCCGGCACGGTCACAGAAAAATACCGGCAGGCAGTCGGCGGTCATCACGACGCAGGGCAAGCCGGCGACCGTCGTGGTGACTGCATCCGCCGCCGGCAACGCGCCGGACGCGTGCAACACCGTATCTGCGCTTGCCTCCAGCACACGGATGCCATGCACCTGATTCAGCCACTGCGGTTCCATACACGTCGCCACGCTGCACAAGGCCTGCTGCAGCCGTGCACGGTTCTGCGCGACATCGGCCGGATTGTCGTCAACATGCGTGCCGAGATTGAGACTGTCCCAAGGCGCCGTGCTGACACCCCCGGCGCGCGTCGTCACCACGGCATGCACATGCGCTGGCGCCGGCCAATCGGCCTGCAATAACGGCACATTCGCCATGCAGGTCAGCCCAGTACGCTGAACACAAGACCGGCGCGCTCCAGTCTGGGAATCAGTGCGGCCCCCATCGCCGACGCCGGCGTGATGAGGCCGGCCGCATCGGGCAGCTTTTTGTCGAGCGCGAGACAAAGCGCCGCTTCGGCCATCATCTTCGAGGTATCGCCATAGCCCGGATCACCCCCAGCAAGACGGCAGAGCACGGTTGTCCCCGCCGCCTGGGCGACCACATTCATGTGGAACCAACCTTTTTCGCGCTGGGCCGCACTCGGGCCTTCGCCGGGATCACGCACCTTCAGCAACAGATTGCGCGTCGGGCCGAACTGGGCCAGCGTGAAAATCCCACCTATGCCAGCGAGAAGCCCCGCCAGTGCCACCGGGTTTTTCATCATCAGGAAGTGGCCATAGGCAAACGTACGGCCGTAATCGCCACGCACGCGTGCGGTATGACGCACCACCTCAGGGTCGATGGTCGGCATGTTGCAGGCCCAACGATCAAAGTGGGCGTCTTTGTAGAGCGGCGTTTTCACCGCATGCACATTGTCGCGCGGCGGACGTGGACGATGGCGCATCCACTGGCGCGCCGTGGCCATGGCCTCGATGGCAGAGTGCCAGGTGCCGCCAGAAAATGTACCGCCGGCTTCAACTCCACCTCTCACTTCCACATCGGCGTCGGCAAAAACGCGTTCGCCCAGACGGTTTTTCAATTCCTGTACGGCGTAGAACACCGCCATGTCCGGAGGGATGCTTTCAAAGCCACAACTGTTAACGATGCGCGCACCGGTTGCCTTTGCGAGCGTGTCATATTTTTCGCGCATGGCCTGCACGAACTGGGGCTCGCCGGTGAGATCGACATAATGTGTGCCGGCCTCGGCACAGGCCCGCAAGATCGGCTCGCCATAGCGCACATAGGGGCCAACCGTGGTGATGACGGTCGTGGCGGAGGCCGCCAATTCGGTCATCGACGCGGGGGCATTGATGTCGGCACGCAGGAGTGCGGGCACTGTCGCGCCGGCAACCGCGGCGACACGGTCGCGCACGGCCTCCAGCTTGTCGGGGTTACGACCCGCCAGCGCCCAGGTGAATTTTTCATGGCGTGACACTTCCGCCAGATAGTCAGCGACCAGTCCGCCCGTAAAGCCGGTGGCGCCAAACACCACTACGTCGTAGCTACGTTGCTTGCCCATGATGAGTCCTCTGGGGCGCCAACCTGGCGCCGGAAAAAGTGGATGCGAGGGTAGCGGAAAACCGGGGCTGGCGGCGAGCCACACCCGCGCAAGGCCAGACCCGGAGAGGCCATGCCTTGAGCGGCATTGTGTTACTCACGGCGGCTCCGGAAACGGCATTATCCAGCGCCACCGCGAAGCCCTCAGCCAAGCAGCCTGCCGCCGGCGTTGCCGATGCACCCCCTCGGCAAGCCCTACACAAACGCTCGCGCGGTATAGCCACAGTGAAACCCGAAGGGCATGTGATGCCGCAACGGCACCACGGCCACATCCTCCAGCGTACGCGCATCGAGCACGACAATGTCGGTGCCATGACGAGCCGCGTCGTAAACCGCCGCCACCAGAAAACCGTCGTCTTCGGCACTGTCCGGATGCCGGGGCGCAAACATGGCCTCCGATGTAAACCGGTCAGGGCCGAAGTCCCGCACCCGCACTTCGCCGGTGTGGTGGTCCAGCCGCTGCACGCCGTTGAAAAACCCCGGCGTGGCATTCGGCAGCACGGTTGCGGCATAGGTATAACGGGTTTGCACGCCCGTACGACGGTGGTCCCACTGGGGAAACTCGATGCTGTCCTGCCCGGGCAGCGCAATGCCCTCCACGCTGCCACTGGCCAGATCCAGTCGGTACTGCCACAGCGTTCCCTTCGCCTCGTTGCGGGCATGAAAAATAGTGGTGAGGGCGGCATTCACCGACCAGTCTTCGAAGCGGGTGACATTGATGACCAACTGGCGGCCATCCTCCCAACTGTTGCCAAAATGCACCGACACAAAAGGCGCCAGCTCGAATCGCCGCACCACCTCCAGCGTGTCGAGCGACACCACCAGCGCCTGCATGCCATGCGCCGGCTCATACACCAATGCGTCATTGAAGCTGCACAGGCCGGCAATAAACTTGAGCGGATGTTTCACATACAGCGGATTGATGAAAAAAACCGCGTAATGTTCCGTCAGGGCAAAATCATGGCAAAAAGGCGCAAATCCCAGCGGAATATGCACCTTGCGATCCAGACAGCCGCGCGGATCAATACGGTAAAAGTCGATGCCGGGCCCGCGCAGGCCGACTCCGATACCGAAGTTGTAATAACAGCCGGTGCGCGGATCGACCGTGCCATGCGCTGAAAATGCATTCGTTTTTCCCAGGCGGCCGTCGTAATCAAATTCGCCCAAGGTTTCCAGCGTCGCTGGGTCCAATTCCCAAGGGCGTCCACCTTCCCACAACGCCAGCAAATGGCCGCCATGCCAGATCAGGCTGGTATTCGCGGCATTGGCGGGCAATCGCCCGGCATTTTTCAGCACCCCACCGGGAACGTTATGGCCAAAACTGCGACAGACCACTTTGCCAGCGGCCGTTTCCGCCAGGAATTTGGGCGTGCGCACATAGCGGTTCAGGTAATGCACACCATCATCACGAAACGTGATGCGATGAAGCATGCCGTCGCCATCAAACCAGTGTCCGAAAGCCTTTCCGCCCAGCTCGTTGCGACCCGGCCCGATGCGGAAAAAAGTCCCTCTGAGCTCCGCCGGCAACGCCCCTGTAATGCGGGACACCGGTACGGTGTAGTCCAGCTCGTCATGCAGGGCCGCAAAGCCCCCGACATGCGCCAGACCGGGGTCGGCAGACTTGGATAGGGCAACTCGGGACGTCATG
>JAUXNL010000378.1 GCA_030684415.1 Moraxellaceae bacterium
CTGCCGCCTGAAAGAGTCGTTTCCGTGAGCATGATGCGTCCCGTTGGCAAGAATGAATGCGGTGAATGAAAAAGACGCCAGTACCCGCGTTGCAGCCGGACAGGGGAGTCGGCGGTGGCGAAAGGGCAACACTACATCTTGGGGTGTCGACCCTGCTCGCCAGAGCGCTTTTGCGCCCGTGCACTCCCTGTAAAACCGGCTGTTTCGTGGAATTTCCTGGCTTCCGTCCCTTGTTTTTATGGTGTGTTCGAGGGATGGGGCGGAAGTGCTCTGCCGGGCTGCAACGCTACATATGGTGTCGGTGTCTTTGTGGGGATACAAGATAAGCCGTTTATTCGGCTCCTGCAAGTCTTTGAGGTCGCAGAAAAGCTGTGGATATCCTGTGGAGTACGTGGGGCTAAAAGCGCCAGGCACAAGGAGCCGCGGCGGTGTCAGGCCTTTCAAGGTGTGGACACAAGATGTTGTGGTGGCAGACACGCTAGCTTGACCATTGGTCAGTGCACTCCGGATGCTGGTGAAGCGCGTGGCCTGCCTATTGTTGGCATTTGGTTATACCGGCTTGGGGATGGCCTGCCCCGGCCGTATGATTCGCCACTATCTATTTGAGCAGGAAGGAATTTTGCCATGACCCAGAGCGCCGAGAAGTTACCGCGTGTGCTGATTGTGGAAGACGATGCCCGCCTCGCCTCCCTCACCCAGGAGTACTTGATCCGCAATGGCCTGGAGGTGGGGGTAGAGTCGGATGGCAACCGTGCCATCCGCCGCATCATCGAGGATCAGCCGGATATGGTGGTGCTTGACCTGATGCTGCCCGGCGCCGACGGCCTGAGCGTTTGCCGCGAAGTGCGTGCGCAGGGCTTCCAGCAGCCCATCCTGATGCTCACCGCCCGCACTGAAGACATGGATCAGGTACTGGGGCTGGAAATGGGGGCAGACGACTACGTCGCCAAGCCGGTACAGCCGCGTGTGCTGCTGGCGCGTATCCGGGCGCTGATGCGTCGCTCGGACATGGCCATGGATGATTTGCAGCAGAAACTCGACTTTGGTGAGCTGGTCATCGACAACGGGGCGCGTGCCGTCATCCTCAATGGGGTCACGGTCGAATTCACCAGCGCCGAGTACGATCTGCTCTGGCTGCTGGCCTCGAATGCGGGCCGTATCCTGTCGCGCGAGGACATATTCGAGCGTCTGCGTGGTATCGAGTATGACGGTCAGGACCGCTCGATTGACGTGCGCATCTCGCGTATCCGGCCGAAGATTGGCGATGATCCGGAGAATCCGCGGCGCATCAAGACCGTGCGCAGCAAGGGCTATCTCTTCGTCAAGGAGTCCGCCTGAGGGCTGGCGGCCTGCGCCGCCAGCCCCTGAGCACTTGCATGCCCAGCAGCATATTCATACGCATATACGGCGGCCTATTGCTCATCATCACGGTGGTGGCGCTCTCGGCTTACGCCTTCATTGAAGAGGTGAATGCACAGCGTGCCGATAGCTACCGCGAAGGCATGGCCACGGGCGTATTCCGTCTGATTGCCCTTGGGGTGTCGCGGCAGGAGGAGGGGAGTGCCCGTGACAATTGGCTGATCGAGGCTGGCCGGCTTCTGGATGCTCCCCTGACCGTGGTGGAGGCCGCCGGCCAAGGCTTCGATCAGGATGATCTGCAATTGCTGGCGCAAGGCAGGGCGGTTGTCCGTCTGTTTGAAGACCAGAATTATGCGGACATCTATACCCGTGTGCCGGGCGCTCGTGAGTTGTATATCAAGACACGCATGTCCAAGGTGGGCGAGCAGCAAGCCAAGGCCATGGCAGTTTTTTTTCTGGAGGAGCTGGAGCAGTATCCGGGGCGTGAAGAGCGTCGTCTGCAGGAAATGCAGCGCTTTTTCAGTTATCCCGTCACGCTCATGCCGCTCGACAAGGCCGGGCTGGACCGCGATCAGCATGCCCGGATTCGCCGCAACGAAGTCGTGCTGGTGCTGAAAGAAGGCTCCGGTCGGCGCAATTCTTCCGTGAAAGTGGTGGCGCCGTTGCCCAGTGGTGACCGTGTGCTGGTCATGGGGCCGATGTACCTTTTCGACTGGATGCCGGTACAGCTTGTCATCATGGTCGGCATTGCCGCCCTGGCGATGATTACCATCGCCGCCTATTTCATCATTCACCCGCTTGAGCGCCAGCTCAAGAAAATGGAAATGGCCGTGCGCCGCATTCGTGGCGGCGATCTCAGTGCTCGTGCGCAAGTGCAGGGATCGGACGAGGTGAGCCAGCTTGCGCATGCCTTCAATGGCATGGCCGAGCATATCCAGCGCCTGATCGACTCGCAGCGTGAAATGACGCGTGCGGTTTCACATGAGCTGCGGACGCCGGTGGCGCGCTTGCGCTTCGGCATGGAAATGCTGGCGGATACCGATGATGTCGAGCAGCGCCACGACCAGTTGCAGTTGCTCGACCAGGACGTGGAGCAGCTCAACCAGCTCATTGACGAGATTCTCACCTACGCCAAGCTGGAGCAGGGCACGCCCTCGCTCAAGTTCGAGACGATTGCGCTTGCGGGCTTGTTGCAACGGGTCAGCCAGGAAACCCAAGCGCTGAATACCGGTCATGTCATTGAAGTGGTGCAGGCGGGCAGTGAGGTGCGGGTCGAGGCCGAGATGCGTTATCTCCACCGGGTGCTGCAAAACCTGGCCGGCAATGCGGTGCGGTATGCCCGCTCCCGTGTGTGCTTGCGGGGCGGTATTGACGGCAACTGGGCCTGGGCCAGCGTAGAGGATGATGGGCCGGGGATTCCCGAAAAAGACCGGGAGCGCATTTTTGAGCCGTTTTCACGGCTCGACGACAGCCGTACGCGTGCCTCTGGGGGATATGGTCTGGGGCTATCCATCGTGCAGCGTATTGCCTTCTGGCATGGCGGCTCCGTGATGGTTGACCAAAGCCCTGAGCTCAAGGGCGCACGTTTTACCTTTCGCTGGCCTGTTCGCCAGTCCACCCGACATGCCAAGGGCCGGACCGGGGATAACACGCTGTAACAGGCCACACACAGCCAGCCGACAGACTGCTCGCGAAGTCCGGGAGCATTATCAACTCATCCGGAGCGCAGCCGCTTCGGTGCAGGACTCCTCAGCAGCATTTTGATGTACCCCTGTTAAGCCCGCACGATGCGGGCTTTTTTTTGCCTGCTTGGCGGAGACGGGTGACAGTCTAAGGCCGCCTCGAGGCTGGTTTGCGCATGGGGAATTGACATTTGCCTATAAAACGATAACCATTCTCATTAAGTTTACGGGATGGGTTGGCGATCATGTACGTCTGTGTATGCCGGGCAGTTACTGATGGGGACATTCGTGAGGCGGTCGAGCAGGGCTGCTGCACCATGCGCGATCTGCGTAACACCCTGGATGTGGCCACGCAATGTGGACGCTGTGCACTGACCGCCCGTGAAGTCCTGAACGACGCTTTGCAGCATCTGGCCAGGGATATTGCCGGCGCCGCCTGAAACACGCCTTACACCTCTCATCATTTGTCGGCAGCATGCTGCTAGACTCGGCTACGCCATTTTCATTTTTCCGATTTTCTGAAACCAAGGAGCGTGCCATGAAGGGTGACGCACAGGTAATTGCCTATTTGAACAAAGTGCTGGTCAATGAGCTGACGGCCATCAACCAGTATTTTCTTCATGCCCGCATGTTCAAGAACTGGGGCCTCAAGAAGCTGGACGA
>JAUXNL010000381.1 GCA_030684415.1 Moraxellaceae bacterium
AATGACGAGCGGCTTCTGCATCCAGTCCTTTTTTCAGGACCACAGGTTGCCCGGTAAAAAGTCGGTCGAGTTTGGGGCCGGGCTCCAGACGGAAAAGCCGCGCCAGATTGCTCCGGACTTCTTCTGCCGGCATACCGCTACGCAAACGCCCGCTGAAAACAACACTGTGATCCATTTTTCACTTCCTTGTTGAAGCGGTCAGGGAGACCGTCATTGTTTTTTCTGTCTTGCGACAGCGGGTCATGTCGCGTGGGCCGGATGTCTAGCGTCCGGTCATCACTCACGGGCACGGCCATGCCGCAGACGGTCAGCACCGGTAATACGTGCCAGGCTGCTGGCCGTTTGCGCATGACAGAGCGCAATTGCCAGCGCATCGGCCGCATCCGCTTGTGGCACGCGCTCAAGCCCGAGCAGGCGAACCACCATGTGCTGGACTTGCTCTTTCAGTGCCGACCCTTTGCCGACCACCGCCTGCTTGACCTGCCGTGCCGAATACTCGGCCACCGGCAGGTCGTGGTTCATCAGCGCCACAATCGCGGCGCCACGGGCCTGACCCAGCTTGAGCGCGGAGTCAGCATTGTTGGAGAGGAACACCTGCTCGATGGCGGATTGTTCCGGGTGATAGGTCGCGACGATTTCGGCAATCCCGGCATAGATGCGGTGTAGCCGCTCCGGCAGCGGCAGCTCCGCCATACGGATGCAGCCAGAGGCGACATAGCGATGGCGCTGGCCATCGGAGTCAATCACGCCAAAACCGGTGGTCCGGCTGCCTGGGTCAATCCCGAGAATGATGGGCATTTTTTTCCCTCTCCCTGCCGGTCGCGCAGCGGGGCTGACGTCAAGGGGCGGTGAAGGACTGCTTCATCGCCCCGGCCCTCTTGGCAAGGGATTGCCGCAGCGGCTTATTTGTTCAGCGCCGCCATCACGTCGGCGGAAAAGTCCGCGTTGGTATAGACGTTCTGCACGTCGTCCAGGTCTTCGAGCATGTCGATCATCTTCATGATTTTCTCGGCCTGCTCGACGTCGGTGATGTCGGCCTGGGTGCTGGCCGACATGGTCACTTCCGCACTTTCCGGCACCAGCTTTGCGCCCGCCAGTGCATCCAGTACCGCCCCAAAAGCCTCTGGCGTGGTGATGACAGTGACGCCGTCACTGTCGGACTGCACATCATCGGCACCAGACTCCAGCGCGATTTCCATTACCTTGTCTTCATCCGTGCCCGCAGGGAAAAAAATTTCACCGCGCTTGGCAAACAGGTAAGACACCGAGCCGTTCGTGCCCATGTTGCCGCCATGCTTGGAAAACGCATGACGCACATCGCTCACGGTACGGTTGATGTTGTCGGTCATGGTTTCGACCAGAACCGCCACGCCACCGACGCCGTAACCTTCATAGGTCAGTTCGTCGAGCTTCTTGTCGTCGTCGCCACCGGCGCCACGCTGGATGGCGCGATTGATGATGTCGCGTGTCATGTTCGCGGACAGCGCTTTGGCGACGATGGCGCGCAGACGCGGATTATCTGATTCGCTAGGGCCACCCATGCGGGCGGCGGTCACGATTTCACGGATGTACTTGGTAAAAACCTTGCCCTTGACGGCGTCCTGACGTGCCTTGCGATGCTTGATATTGGCCCATTTGCTGTGTCCGGCCATGTCCAGTCCTCTTTGGGTTTTCTCCCTCTCCCCGCATCGTTTGGAGAAGGCCGGGGAGAGGGGAGTCTGCCAACGCCGCGCCCTTCACCCAGACCCTCTTCCCGCCGTCGGAGAGAGGGGATGGTTCATGAAAATTATTCTGCTGCTTTTTCCTTTTCGCGCAGGCGGATGCCAAGGTCGCGCAATTGCTTCTGCTCGACCGGCGCCGGGGCGTGGGTCATCAGGCATTCGGCGGTCTTGGTCTTGGGGAAGGCAATGACGTCACGGATGCTGGTGGCACCCGTCATCAACATGATCAGACGGTCGAGGCCGAAAGCCAGGCCGCCATGGGGTGGGGCGCCGTACTTGAGCGCATCCAGCAGGAAGGCGAACTTTTCGTTGGCCTCTTCTTCGCCGATGCCCAAGGCTTCGAACACGGCCTTCTGCATGTCGAGGTTGTAGATACGCAAGGAGCCGCCACCGATTTCGGTACCGTTGAGCACGAAGTCATAGGCTACCGAGAGCGCCGTGCCGGGATTGTTCTTGAGCGTGGCGACATCACATTTCGGCATCGTGAACGGATGGTGTACCGAGGTCCACTGGCCGTCATCCACTTCTTCGAACATGGGGAAGTCGACCACCCACAACGGCGCCCATTCGCAGGTGGAGAGCTTGAGGTCATGGCCGACCCGTACGCGCAGCGCGCCCATTGCGTCGTTGACGATCTTGGCCTTGTCGGCACCGAAGAATACGAGGTCGCCGTTCTCGGCACCGACACGCGCCAGCAGTTCCAGCACGATAGGCTCGATGAACTTGACGATGGGCGACTGCAGGCCTTCGAGGCCGGCGGCAAGGTCATTCACCTTTATATAGGCAAGGCCTTTGGCGCCGTAGATGCCGACGAACTTGGTGTAGTCGTCGATCTGGCTGCGCGGCATGGCAGCACCACCCGGCACACGCAGGGCGACGATGCGGCCTTTCGGGTCTTTGGCGGGGCCGGCGAAGACCTTGAACTCGACGTTCTGCATCAGGTCGGCTACATCCACGAGCTTGAGCGGGATGCGCAGGTCGGGCTTGTCCGAGGCGTAGTCGCGCATGGCGTCGGCATAGGTCATGCGCTGCAGGGGAGCGAATTTCACGCCGAGGAGTTCATCGAAGAGTTCCCGCACCATGCCTTCGGTGATGCCCATGATGTCTTCATCGGAGAGAAAGGACGTTTCGATGTCGATCTGGGTGAACTCGGGC
>JAUXNL010000383.1 GCA_030684415.1 Moraxellaceae bacterium
CATGACGACCGACCGCCCGGACACCTTCGCCACGCGCGACATGATCGACCTGGTCGGTTTCGGCATGACGCAGGACGCGGCGCGCCGGGTGTACGCGCAGTCTGGCGTGGGCCCGGAGGACATCGACGTGTGCGAACTCCACGACTGCTTCGCGCAAAACGAACTCATCACCTACGAGGCTCTGGGCTTCTGCCCGGTCGGCGAGGCGGAGCGCTTCGTGGAAGCCGGCGCCAATACCTATGGCGGCACGGTCGTCACCAATCCCTCCGGCGGCCTGTTGTCCAAGGGACATCCCTTGGGCGCCACCGGCCTCGCCCAGTGCTACGAGCTGACGCACCAGCTGCGCGGCACGGCCGAGGCTCGCCAGGTCGCAGGGGCGCGCAACGCCCTGCAGCACAATCTCGGGCTGGGCGGCGCCTGCGTCGTCACCCTCTACCAGAAGGCGTAGCGCACCATGCTGGACAAGTCCCATATCGGACGGACATGGCCGGGCCATTCCGTCCTGGTCGAGGCCGGACGGCTGCGGCTCTTCGCAAAAGCCATCGGCGAAACCTCGCCGGTCTATATCGATGACGCCGCGGCCAGGCGCGCGGGCTACCGCGCCTTGCCGGTGCCGCCGACCTTCCTGTTCTCGCTGGAGCTCGAGAGGCCGGATCCTTTTGACTGGCTGGCCCTGATCGGCATGGATGTCGCGCGTATCCTGCACGGCGAGCAGCGGTTCGTGTATCACCGGCCCGCCTGTGCCGGTGATGTGCTCACGTTCGAGAGCCGCATCACCGACATCTACGACAAGAAGAACGGCGCCCTGGAGTTCGTCACCCGGGAAACCCGGGTCGGCAACCAGGCGGGCGAGCATGTCGCCGATCTCACTTCCGTGATCGTCCAGCGCAATGTCTGAGAGGGCTCCGGCATGATGACATTCGATGAGATGGCCGTGGGGCAGCCCCTGCCGCCGCTACCCCTGCCGCCGATCCGCCGCAGCACGCTGGCGCTGTTCGCCGGTGCCTCGGGCGATCATAACCCCATCCATATCGATCTCGATTTTGCCCGCAGCGCCGGCATGCCGGATGTGTTCGCCCACGGCATGCTGTCGATGGCCTGGCTGGGCTGCCTGCTCACCCACTGGGTGCCCCAGCAGCAGCTGCGGTCTTTCGAGGCGCGATTTGTCGGCATCACGCATTTGCAGAATGCCGTTACCTGTACGGGTCGCGTTGTCGAGAAACTGGAGATCGACGGCGAACGGCGCGTCCGCGTGGCGATCCAGTCCGCCAACCAGTACGGCGAGGTGAAAGTGCTGGGTGAGGCGGTCATTGCCCTGTAAACGGCGGTGCGCGCGAACCGCCACCTGCCTCAACGTTTTCCCACTACTGATGGACGCCACGACATGTCGCAGAAGCTCGCAGGAAAAGTCGCCCTCGTCACCGGCTCCGGCCGCGGTATCGGCCGCTGCATCGCGCTCAAGCTCGCCAGCGAGGGCGCGCGCCTGGTCATCAATGATCTGGACCCCGGCCCGGCCGAGGAAGTGGTGGCCCTGATCCGTGCGCAGGGCGGCGACGCGGTGGCCTGCGTCGGCAGCGTGACCGCGCCGGATTTCGCGGACCGATTCATCCAGACCGCCCTGCAGTCGTTCCAGGGGCTGGACATCATCATCAACAACGCCGGCTATACTTGGGACAACGTGATCCAGAAGATGTCCGACGAGCAGTGGTACGCCATGATGGACGTGCACCTCACGGCGCCGTTTCGCATCCTGCGCGCCGCGCAGCCGGTGATCCGTAAACTCAGCAAGGCTGAGCAGGAGCAGGGACGCGAGGTGTTCCGCAAGGTGGTGAACATCTCGTCGATTGCCGGACTCGGCGGCAACGCCGGCCAGGTGAACTATGCCGCCGCCAAGGCCGGCATACTGGGCATGACCATGACACTCGCCAAGGAGTGGGGGCGCTACCGCGTCAACGTGAACTGCGTGGCCTTCGGCATGATACGGACCCGCCTGACGGAAGCGGTGGCCGGTGGCGACGCCACCCTCCGCATCGAAGGTCGTGACATCAAGGTCGGCATCAGTCCCGATCTGGTCAAAACCTTCGAGTCCGGCATCCCGCTGGGCCGAGCCGGTACGCCGGAAGAGGCGGCCGATGCCGTCTACCTGCTGTGCACGCCCGAATCCAACTACATCAGCGGCCAGACCGTCGTGTGCGGTGGCGGCCTGTCCATCTGATCTTCCGGGAGAACCTGCCATGACGATTCCACATCAACCGGCATGGATGGATGCCGACCTGCAGACCTATCGCGACATGGTGCGCCGCTTCGTTCAGGAAAAGGTGGCCGCCCATGAGGACAGATGGCGCGCCCAGCAGCATGTGGACCGCGAGCTGTGGCGGGAGGCGGGCGCGCTCGGGGTGCTGCTGGCCGACGTGCCCGAGGCGTACGGTGGCAGCGGCGGCCATTATGGGCATATGGCCGTGCTGTTCGAGGAGCTTGCCTATGCCGGCGACTCCGCCTTCGGTGTCCATGTCCATGCCATTGCCGCCCATTACCTCCTGCGCCACGGCACGAATGGGCAGAAGCACCGCTATCTGCCGCTGCTCGCCTCCGGCGAGATGGTCGGTGCCATCGCCATGTCGGAGCCGAATGCCGGCTCCGACCTGCAGGGCGTGCGCACCACGGCCCTGCGTGACGGCGATGACTACGTCCTCAACGGCTCCAAGATTTTCATTTCCAATGGTTATCTGGCCGACCTCATCGTGGTGGTCGCCAAGACGGATACCGGCGCCGGCGCCAAGGGCGTGTCATTGCTCCTGCTGGAGACGAAGAACGCGCCTGGCTTCACGGTGGGCCGCATCCTGGAGAAGCTCGGGCAGAAGGGGCAGGACACCTGTGAGCTCTTCTTCGACGAGGTGCGCGTGCCGGCGGCGAACCTGCTGGGCGGCGTCGAGGGGCAGGGCTTCTATCAGCTCATGCAGGAGCTGCCCTACGAGCGGACCATCCTGGCCAACATCTCCATCGGGCGCATCGAGCGCGCGCTGGATCTCACGGTGCAGTACACCAAGGAACGCAAGGCGTTCGGCCGTGCCGTGTTTGACATGCAGAACACCCGTTTCAAGCTGGCCGAGGTGAAGGCGCAGACGGTAGTGGCGCGGACTTTCACCGACAGCTGTGTCGAGCGCCTGATCAACGGCACCATGGACACGGTGACGGCGTCCATCGCCAAGCTCTGGCTGAGCGAGCTGGAGTGCAAGGTCATCGACGAGTGCGTGCAGTTCTTCGGTGGCTACGGCTACATGCTGGAGTATCCGATTACCCAGCTCTACGCCGATGCGCGCGTACAGCGCATCTATGGCGGCACCAGCGAAATCATGAAGGAGATCATCGCCCGTTCGCTCTGAGGGCCATTGGGGATGTTCTCTATAAAGCGTGTATCAGACACGCTCTTGGATGACGTTTTCGCCTGGCGCAGGACCTAGCCTGAAAGGACCGCTTCATGAATTTCGATCTCGACGAATCACACCGCATCATCCTCGCCACGGCCCAGCGCTTCGCCCGCGAGGTGATCACCCCTCGCGCCCATGAACTGGCGACCTCCACGGAAGTGCCCTACGACCTCATTGCCAAAATGGGGGAGGTGGGATTCATGGGCATTCCCTTCGCGCCCGAATATGGCGGCGGCGGTGGCGACTGGGTGTCTTTGCATCTCGTCATTGAAGCGATTTCGCGCGCGGACATGGGGCTGGGCACGCTGATCGATGTCACCACCAGCGTGGTGACCCAGGAGATAGACCGCTTCGGCACCGAGGCGCAAAAGCAGAAATGGCTGCCGGACCTGTGCGCCGGCAAGACCATCGGCGCCTTCGCCCTGACCGAGCCGCACTCCGGCTCGGACGCGGGCGCGCTGAGAACCCGCGCCGTATTCGAGGACGGCGGGTGGGTGCTCAATGGCCGCAAGCAGTTCATCACCAACGTCGCGCTCGACAACTGCCCCCTGGTGGTCGTGGCCGCGCGCGCCGAGATCGAGGGGCAGGACAGGATCGTCACCTTCATTGCGCCCAAGAGCTCGCCCGGTTTCATCGTCGGCAGGAGCTATCACAAGATCGCCTTCGCCTCGGGCGCCACCAACGAGCTCGTGTTCGAGAACTGCCGCCTGGGCGCGGACAGCCTGCTGGGCGATCCCCGGCGCGGCTTCGCGCAGCACCTCAGCGTGCTGGAGACCGGGCGCATCAGTATCGCGGCGGCCTGCGTGGGCGGCGCCCAGGCCTGTCTGGATCATGCGCTGGCCTACGCCCGGGAGCGCGTGCAGTTCGGCAAGCCGATTTTCGCGTTCCAGGCCACCCAGTTCAAACTTTGCGACATGGCGGTCAAGATCGAGATGGCGCGCACGCTCTACCTGAAGGCTGCCTGGCTCAAGGATCAGGGCCGTCCGCATACCTTCGAGGCGGCCAGCGCCAAGCTGTATGCCTCGGAAATCCTGGAGCAGTGCGCGAGCGATGCCGTGCAGATTTTCGGCGGCAATGGCCTGATGGAGGATTACCCGGTCGCCAGCATTTATCGCGCCAGCAAGATCATGCAGATCGTCGAGGGCACGTCGGAGGTGCAGCGCCTCATCATCGGTCGCCTGCTGGCCGCCGGAGCGGAAAGCTGATGCGTCCGTCCGGCGCTGCTTCAGATCCTGTTCATGCGCTCCAACACGCCTTTCCCCGGGGGAAAGTCTGAACCATTCGCCCTGAAGTGTTCAGGCTTTCCCTAACCACCAGGAAGCCTTGCCATGTCCGTCAGCCCCAGCAGCGAAACCGTTGTCGAATCCCTGGCCTCCCGAATCCGTACCGTTCAGGAAGCCACCCGCGGCATTTCCGAACGCTATCCGCGCTCCTACATTCTGGAGTGCATCAAGGCCGACCGCTTTCCCGAGGAAATGTGGCGGGCGATGGGCGAGCAAGGCCTGCTGGGCTTGTCGGTGCCCGAGGCATGCGGGGGCTCCGGCGGCGGCGTGGTCGAAATCGTGGCGCTGGGCGAAGCCCTTGCCCTGGGCGGTGTGCCGACCCTGTTCCTGGTGGTCACGGGCCTAAGCCGCGTGCCCATCATCCGGCACGGCACGGACCAACAGATCGCCCGGTTCGTCACCCCGACGTGCGATGGCTCGGTCAAGCTGTGTTTTGCGATCACGGAACCCAACGCCGGCACCA
Organism: Moraxellaceae bacterium; assembly: GCA_030684415.1. Taxonomy (GTDB): domain Bacteria; phylum Pseudomonadota; class Gammaproteobacteria; order Pseudomonadales; family Moraxellaceae; genus UBA2031. The sequence goes on from JAUXNL010000383.1 coordinate 5,175, forward strand.
ACAGCTTCAATATGAGCACCTTTGCCCACCGCGAAGGCGAGGAGTGGGTGCTCAACGGTCAGAAGGTATTCATTTCCGGCGCGCGCGACGCCGACTACATGCTGGTGATCGCGCGCACCCAGAAAGCCTCCGAGGTCAGCCATCGCACGGAAGGCATGTCCTTGTTCGTGGTCGACCTGAAGTCGCCGGGCATCCAACTGCGCCTGCTCAATGTCCAGGTGGAAACCGCGGAGCGCCAGTACCAGGTGTTCTTCGACAATGTGCGCCTGCCCGCCGAGGCGCTGATCGGCGCCGCCGGCAAGGGCGCGAAACTCATGTTCGAGGGCCTGAATTCCGAGCGCCTGCTGGCGGCCTCGGCCGCCTTGGGGCTGGGGGAGTATGTGCTGAAAAAGGCGGTGGCCTATGCGCAGGATCGCAAGCCTTTCGGCAAGCCCATCGGCAGTTATCAGGCCCTGCAGCACCGTCTGGCCCTGGCCAAGGCGGAGCTGGAGGCGGCGCGGCTGATGACCTACGACGCCGCCGCGCGTTTCGATGCCGGCGAGGATGCCGGCGCCCAGGCCAATATGGCCAAGCTGCTGGCCTCGCGCGCGGCCGCCGCCGCCATGGATGCCGCCATCCAGACCCACGGCGGTTATGCCTTCGACCGCGACTACGACCTCATCACCTTGTGGCCCATGATCCGCCTGATGGAAATCGCGCCGATCAACAACGAGATGTTGCTCAACTATATCGGCGAGCATGTGCTCGGCCTGCCGAAGTCCTACTGAGCCGGTCACGGCCATCGTCGTCAGGAAATCGCCTTCATGTCCGCACCCAGCCAGTCGCAGAACGAACTCTTGTACGCCGTCGACAACGGCATCGCCACCCTCACCCTCAATCGTCCCGAGCGGCGTAATGCGCTGACGCCGCTGCTCACTCGTCTGCTGCGCGATGCCTGGCAGAAAGTGGATGCCGATCCCGCGGTGCGCGTGGCCATACTGACCGCCACGTCCTGCGGCACCTTCTGCGCCGGCATGGATTTGCGGGAAGCGGCCAGGCTCAAGGCCGACACCGGCAAGGACATCCTCGAACACCTCACCGATCCCTTCAATCACACCATGCGAAGCCTGCGCAAGCCGGTGATTGCCGCCCTCAACGGACATTTTGTGGCGGGTGGCATGGCGCTGGCGCTGAGTTGCGATGTGCGGGTGGGGCTGGCGGGAACGCAGGGCGGCATCACCGAGGTCAAGGTGGGGCGTGGATCGCCCTGGGCGGTGCCGCTGCTGTGGATGATGCCGCAGGCCCTGTTGAAGGAAGCGGTGCTGACGGGCGACCTGCTGCCGGCTGAGCGCCTGCATCAGGTGGGCTTTCTCAATTACCTGGAAGCCACCCCGGCAGCGGTATTGACGCGGGCGCAGGCCCTGGCCGCGCGTATTGCCGCCGCCGCGCCGCTGTCCGTGATGGCCGCCAAGCAATGCCTGAACGAGGCGACCAGTCTCGGCTGCGCTGAGGGCCTGCGCAATGCGGAGAAAATTTACCAGCCGGTCTACGCCAGCGCGGACGCCGTCGAGGGGCCGCGCGCCTTTGCCGAAAAACGCGCGCCCATATGGACAGGACAATGAGGGATTCCCATGGTTGACCAGCTTATCCGATCGGAGATGACCGAAGGCGTGGCCGTGCTGCACTT
>JAUXNL010000397.1 GCA_030684415.1 Moraxellaceae bacterium
GATCACTAATTTTGTTTTGATCGAGCTTTGCCTGGTTGTCTGGCTTAACTCTGATCGAACTGTTCCTCAACTGATAACCTTTTCCAGAAAGCATGTCGGTTAGCCCATCGACACTAGCGTCATCTTTATGATGGTGACTTACGAATACATTTTTAATAGTTTCAGTCATCGTTCCTCCATTGGCAGCATCGACGCTATAAAGATGATGGCATGAGCAAGCCGTCTAATTTTCTCTATGTGCTCATATAGAGCATGCCTTCATTCCTTGACGCGCCCATTAAGTGTGAAATATCGCCTCTGTCTTTTCTTCCACTTCTTCAGCAGCCAATTTGTAGGCCGTCTTTTCAGCAAGCTTGAGATATGCGGCGACCTCTCTCAAGGTCAAAATTTGATAGATGATGACATTCGTTGCTTGTTAATCCAAAGCGAGAATAGGAGAAAATCGGGAAGCCAACAACCCCAAATCGCCGCCCGTCAAGGCTTGCTAACTACTTATGTAGAGAGGAAAAAAATCGTATCCAAGGACGCTGCTTTGGTCGTCATCGCCTGTCGAAACAGTGGTCGACGGTGTGCAGAGGGGCGTTTGTCTGCCACTTTGGTTGATGGGAAGCTCATGAAGGGAGAGCTAACTTCTTCTTTCTGATCGATGGGGATACAAGGGAAGAAACGAAATATCTCGCTTGTTCATTGGGTCTTGGGGCAGCACGAAGGCTCCCCACATGGTGATCGAACCAATGTGGAAAGCCGCTCCGCCCCCCCGTACATGGATCAGTGCAGGCAGCAGTGAAACCAGCAGTGCCGCATCGGCGGACTCGAACATGAATTAGCCGCCCAGCAAGCGGACATCCGGCGGGCCGTCTTTTCCTCCATGCCGAACCTCCTTCAACTGCACCGGCACTGTTTTGGGATCGATGAAGATGGACACCACAGGCTCGAAGCCGGACAAGATGAAGCCCAGCGTTGTGGGAAGCAGAACAAAGTCACCCGCCTCCAACCTGAGGGAATTACCACTGGACTGAACAGGCGGTGCTAGGAGCGGCCTTCGCACCTGCTACCCGACAAATGAAAAGGGCCTCGGCGGTAACGCCAGAGGCCCTTTTCATTGCAAACAGTAAGTCCTTTTATATCAATATGATAGAGATCAACTTGGGACAGAGTTAATCACTCCATATCAATCCTCCTCATTGCCAGCACTGATTTATTCCACCGTCACGGACTTGGCCAGATTGCGTGGCTTGTCGACATCGGTGCCACGCGCCAGCGCCGTGTGATACGCCAGCAACTGCACAGGAACCGTGTGCATGATGGGCGAGAGAATGCCGACATGGCGTGGCGTACGAATCACATGTACGCCTTCAGACTCGCTGAAGTGCGAATCCAGATCCGCAAACACATAAATCTCGCCACCACGTGCCCGCACTTCCTGCATGTTCGATTTGACCTTCTCGAGCAACGCATCGTTAGGCGCAATCACCACGACCGGCATGTTTTCATCCACCAAGGCTAACGGGCCATGCTTGAGCTCGCCAGCAGGGTAAGCCTCGGCGTGAATATAGGTAATTTCCTTGAGCTTGAGGGCGCCCTCGAGTGCAACCGGGTAATGGACGCCTCGGCCCAGAAACAGCGCGTGGTTTTTTTCAGCGAAGCGGTCGGCCCACGGCTTGATTTGCGGCTCAAGGTTGAGCGCATGCTGCACACTGCCGGGCAATTGGCGAAGTGCATCAAGATAGGCCGCCTCCTGTTCGGGGGAGACCCGGCCACTCAGTTTGGCTAGCGTGACCGTGAGCGTGAACAGCGCCACAAGCTGTGTCGTAAAGGCCTTGGTAGAGGCAACGCCGATTTCAGCACCGGCTCGGGTGTAGAAGACGGCCGCCGAGCTGCGTGGAATCGCCGATTCCCGCACATTGCAAATCGACAATGTTTTGGTCTGGCCCAGTGACTTCGCGTATTTCAACGCTTCCATCGTATCGAGGGTTTCACCCGACTGTGAAATCGTGACAATCAGATTGTCGGGCGATGCAACCGCATCGCGATAGCGGTACTCGCTGGCCACCTCGACCGCACAGGGCAGGCCGGCGATGCTTTCGATCCAGTAGCGCGCCACCATGCCCGCATAAAAACTGGTGCCGCAGGCAATGATCTGCACACTTTTCACGCCCGTCAGTACAGCCTCGGCATCGCCATCAAAAAGCGCAGGAGAGAAGCCATCATCGAGAATGTTTTCAATGGTGTCCGCAAGTGCGCGTGGCTGCTCGTGGATTTCTTTCTGCATGAAGTGGCTGTACGGGCCCAGCTCAAGCGACGCGAGCGACACATCCGACAGATGCAGTTTGCGCTCGACCGCGGCACCGCTGCCATCAAATACCTGCACCGCATCTCGCGTGAGTCGGGCGACGTCACCCTCTTCGAGGTACATGACGCGACGTGTTGAGGACAGCACGGCGGAGACATCCGAGGCGATGAAGTTTTCGCCCTCGCCCACACCAATGAGCAGCGGGCAGCCCATGCGCGCAACGACCAACAGATCTGGCTGATCTTGGGCAATCACCGCAATCGCATAGGCGCCCACCAGCTCTTTGCCGGCACGCTGCACCGCAGCAAACAAATCACGGTCGAGCAGATAGTGGCGATGGACGAGATGGGCAATCACTTCCGTATCGGTTTGCGACGTGAAGACATAGCCTGCGGCTTTGAGCTCATCACGCTTTTCATCATGATTTTCGATGATGCCGTTATGCACAACGGCAATCAGGCCTGCGGAGATGTGAGGATGTGCATTAGGCTCAGTGACGCCGCCATGTGTGGCCCAGCGGGTATGGCCAATTCCGAGTCGGCCGCTGACATTTTCCGTGGCGGCCGCAGTCTCCATTTCAGCCACGCGGCCTACGCGCCGGACCCGGCGAATTTCGCCGTCGTGCACGGCAATGCCTGATGAGTCGTAGCCACGGTATTCGAGCCGTTTGAGACCATCGATCAGGACGGGTACAACATTACCGCTGCTGATGGCGCCGACGATTCCGCACATGTTTCCGCACTCCCCACCAAGGCCACTTTAAATAGTGACCACTGCCTGCTACACGAGCTGTGATTAGCGGCCGAGGCCGCCGCCATTATTTCTTTTCCGGACGAGACCAGCCATCAATGGTGACCTGTTTAGCCCGCGCAACGGCCAGCATGTCATCCGGTACATTTTTGCTGATGGTCGAGCCCGCACCCGTGGTCGCGCCTTTGCCGATGGTGACGGGCGCCACCAAGGAGTTGTTGGTGCCGATAAACGCATCATCCCCGATGCTGGTCTGGTGCTTGTTCACGCCGTCGTAATTGCAGGTGATCGTGCCGGCACCAATATTCACGCCACTGCCGATGTTGGCATCGCCCAGATAGGCCAGATGATTGGCTTTGCTGCCTTCGCCGATAACGGCTTTTTTGGTTTCGACAAAATTGCCGACATGCACGTTTTCGCCGAGCACGGTCCCCGGGCGCAGTCGGGCAAACGGGCCGATTTCGGCACCGGCTCCCACCGTTGCCTCATCAATCAGTGAGTTGGGCTTGATGATGACGTTATCCCCGATGCTGCAATCCTTGAGCTGGCAATTCGCGCCGATGCGCACATTGCTGCCGAGTTGCACCCGGCCTTCGAAAATGACATTCGGCTCGATGTGCACATCCATCCCATGCGTGACATGGCCACGAATGTCCAGCCGTGCCGGATCAATCACGGTGACTCCCGCCCGCATCAGCGCTTCAGCCTGCACACGCTGATGAACACGCTCCAGCGCCGCTAGCTGCAACTTGTCGTTGATGCCGTCGACCTCCCATGAGAAGGCCGGTTGTACGGTGGCAATCGCCACACCGTCTGCCGCCGCCATGGCGATGATGTCGGTGAGGTAATACTCGCCTTGCGCATTGTTGTTCTGCAGTTGAGGCAACCAGCGGTGAAGCCATGTATTCGGCACGCAGAAAATGCCGGTGTTGATTTCGCGCAGGGCAAGCTCGTCTGCCGTCGCATCTTTTTGCTCGACGATGCGGATCACTTCGCCGTGTGCGTTGCGGACAATCCGGCCATAACCGGTCGGGTTATCCATTTCGAGGGTGATGAGTCCCATGCAATTGCCATCTCCGACCGCATCGATGAGCTGTTGCAGCGTGCCGACCTGCGTCAGCGGGACATCGCCATAAAGAATCAGCGTCAGGCCTTCCACCGGCAACTGTGGCAGCGCCATCTGCACGGCATGGCCGGTACCTTTCTGCTCGGCCTGCTCGGCCCAGAGCAACTCATCCGCCGCAAAAGCGCGGCGCACATCATCGCCACCATGGCCATACACGACCAACGTGCTGGCCGCTCTCAGGCGTTGCGCCGTCTTCACGACATGCCGCAACAGCGGTTGGCCGGCAAGCGGCTGCATGACCTTGGGCAGAACCGACTTCATGCGGGTGCCTTTGCCGGCCGCAAGAATGACAACATTAAGACTCATGGAGGCTTCCTGGCCTTACCTGGCGACGATGCGGTGATTCACGCCATCGTGCGGCGGGGCCCTCAGGGCAGAAATGAAAAAGGGTAGCTAAGGCTACCCTTTTTCAATGGCGCTTTCATCGCGCCGAAGCAGTTGCTCAACCGCGACCCGCGCGGTTTTTCATCTGCTGCAAGGTACGCAACTGGGCAGCGGCTTCGGCCAGTGCCGCCAGAGCAGCGGAGGTGTCCATCTCGCTTTTCTGGTTGCTCAGTGCCTCGAGGGCCGCCTTGCGCGCCTGTTCTGCAGCCGCTTCATCCACGTCATGCGCACGCACGGCGGTATCCGCCAGAACGGTGACGATGGTCGGCTGCACTTCCAGCACGCCGCCGGAAACGTAGTAAACCTCTTCCGTACCGTCTTCACGTGTAACGCGGATCGGGCCCGGATTCAGCTGGGTCAGCAGCGGCGCATGGCCCGGCAGGATGCCGAGATCGCCCTGCACGCCATGAGCCACGATCATGGTGACGCTGCCGCCATAGATCGACTCGTTGGCGCTGACGA
>JAUXNL010000416.1 GCA_030684415.1 Moraxellaceae bacterium
GGCGTGGTGCTGATGCGCTCGGCCGGCTGTGTGATCAATGACTGGGCCGACCGCGATGTCGATGGCCAGGTCACGCGCACCAAAGACCGACCTTTGGCCAGCGGGCAGGTCCGCCCCAAAGAGGCCCTGCTGCTGTTCGCGGTCTTGGTGGCCGCCTCGGCGGCGTTGCTGCCCTTCCTGAATATGGCGACGTTTTACTGGTCTTTCGGTGCTCTCGGGCTGGCCACGCTCTATCCCTTCATGAAGCGCCTCACGCATCTGCCTCAAGTGGTGCTGGGGGCGGCGTTCTCCTGGGCGATCCCCATGGCGTTTGTAGCCCAAGGCCAGACGCCGGGGCCAGTGTGCTGGCTGCTCTACGCGGCCAATCTTTGCTGGACCGTGGCCTACGACACGCAATACGCCATCTGCGACCGCGAAGACGACATCGAGGCCGGTATCAAGTCCACCGCCATCCTCTTCGGCGACATGGACCTGCCCATCATCGCCAGCCTGCAGACGCTGTTCCTGTTCGCGCTGTGGATGCTCGGCGCCCGTCTGGAGCTTGCCTGGCCGTGGCAGGCTGGCCTTGCCGCTGCTGCACTGCTGTTTGCCTGGCAATTCAAACACTGCGAAAAACGTGAGCCGGCGGCCTGTCTGGACGCCTTCCGGCACAATCACTTTGTTGGTGCCGTGCTCTTTGCCGGACTGTTCTTCGGCTATCTCTTCAAGTCGGCACCGGTACTGCCCGTCTGATCGCCTGCCGTTCATCCGCAGGGCTGTAATATTTCCGTCATGAAGCCAAGCTGTAATACGCTCGTCACCAAATAGAGATGAAAAAGGCTTGGCGCCATGAAAAGTGAAAAAATCCTGATCGTTGATGATGAAGCCGCCATTCGCGAGATGATCGCCATCGCGCTCGACCTGGCTGGCTTCGACTGCATCGAAGCAGAAGATGCGCTGGCCGCTCACCACCTGATTGTCGATGAACGCCCTGCCCTCATCCTGCTCGACTGGATGCTGCCCGGCATGAGCGGTATCGAACTGGCACGTCGCCTCAAGCGCGACGAAGGCACCAGCGAAATTCCCGTGATCATGCTCACCGCGCGTGGTGAAGAAGACAACAAGATCCAGGGCCTGGACGCCGGTGCTGATGACTACATCACCAAGCCATTTTCGACCCGTGAGCTGGTGTCGCGCATCCGTGCCGTGCTGCGCCGCACCTCCAGCCTCAATGCAGAAAAAGCCATTGAAGTGGAAGGCCTGAAGCTTGACCCCGTCAGCCACCGCATTACCGCCAATGAAGCGCCGGTGGAAATGGGCCCGACCGAATACCGCCTGCTGGCTTTTTTCATGAGCCATCAGGAGCGCGCCTACTCGCGCTCGCAGATGCTGGATCAGGTCTGGGGTGGCAATGTTTACGTTGAAGACCGTACCATCGACGTGCACATTCGTCGCCTGCGCAAAGCGCTGGAGCCGCATGGCTACGACCGCTTCATCCAGACCGTGCGTGGCACTGGCTACCGCTTTTCCATCAAGGCCGATACCGCCGCGGCGGGCACAGGCGCTGCCGGCTGAATCACGCTGACGACAACACCCCGCTAACCGCCAACAACAGGTAAAAAACCGTGAGGCGCTGTGAGTGACATGATGAAACAGGAGGCCATACGCCTCCTGTACTTTCTTCTGGCGGCCGCCACCATCGGCTGGTTTTTCGATCACCCTGGCTGGGCCATGGTGGCTGGCCTGCTGGCGTATATCAGCCGGCATTTGCGCAATATCGAAAAACTTCACCGCTGGCTTCGTGATAATCCTGAAGATGAAGTTCCCGAGGGAACCGGCGTCTGGGACGACATTTTTCACAATATCTATCAGCTCCAACGTGATGAGCGCCGGGCGCGCGACAGCCTCATCGGCATCATCGGGCGCGCCC
>JAUXNL010000426.1 GCA_030684415.1 Moraxellaceae bacterium
GGATCGGGTAGCCGGTGCGCCGCGCGTAAATTTCGCCCAGCTCCGCCAGTTCGGCGGGCGTTATTTTTTCGGCTTTCGGTAGCAGGTACTCGCGCAGTTCAGGCTTTGTAGTGTGCAGCGAGAGCGCCAGCGCCGGCTTGACGCGCATCGTCGGCAAACGCTCGAACACGCGCGAATCACCCACCGTCGAGAACACCAGGTTCTTGTGGCCGATACCGCCATCGGTGCCCAGCAGGTCGATGGCCTCCAGCACGTTGTCGAGATTGTGCGCGGGCTCGCCCATGCCCATGAACACCACTTTCTTTACCGTGCGCTGGCGCCGTGCCAGCACCACCTGCGCGACGATTTCCAGACTCGATACCTGCCGCAACAGACCGCTCTTGCCGGTCATGCAGAAGCGGCAGCCGACGGCACAGCCCACTTGGGTGGAGACGCAGACGCCATCACGTGGCAGCAAGACACTTTCCACCATTTGCCCGTCGGCCAAGTCCACAAGTAGTCGTGCCGATCCATCTGCTCCCGGGTGCGCCGTGCGCAAGCGTGCCAGTGCATCGAGCGTTTCGCCGAGTTGTGGCAGGGCATGACGCACGGACAGCGGCAGGAAATCTTCCGCCGGGTTGCGTTGAGTGCCGGTGTTGAGGGGCTTGCCGCGCAGCCATGCGCGCACGATGCGGTCGCGGTGGACGGGCAGTGCGCCGAAGTCGGCGAGGAGTTGGTGAAGGTCAGTGATACGCATGGGGCGCGGATGCTACCACCGGGCAGGTGCCGAGCCATCCCCCCCCGATGAGGGTGCAAGGGCATGTCACAAGAGGCTGGTAAGAAAGTCGACCGTGATGACGGCGCCAGTTGGCCACAAGACTCCGGACATTGACGACTATGCGCCGTCGGCGGTTCAACGCATTTGTGCTGTTGTTGCTCTGGGGCCGGGCGCGCAAGAAAAAGCCCGCGCTAGGCGGGCTTTTCCGATGCTGCAGGTAGAGAAGGCTCAGGCCGCCGTTTCTGCCGGCGCCTTCGTTTCTTCTGTGCTGGGCGCGTCGGCCTTCAGCGCCTCGACGGTGGTGGCCGCGATATCAGCCGCCAGCTCGGCGTATTGCTTCATCAGGCTTTCGCGGTTTTCCGGGTCCATGTTGATCTTGTCGAGCGCACCCTTGTAATGACGGATGACGCGCTCATCCATGATCTTGTACCACCAGCTCGGGATGTACGCCGGAATCAGCATCGACGCATAACCGCCCGGCAACTGTGGGGCGTTGTCGAAGTGGCGCAAGGCCTGGAAGCTGCGGGTCGGGTGGGCATGGTGGTCGCTGTGGCGCTGCAGTTGGTACAGCACAAGGTTGGTGACCACCTGGTTGCTGTTCCAGCTGTGCTCGGGCTGGGTGCGCTCGTACTTGCCGTTCTCGTCTTTCTGACGCAGCAGGCCGTAATGCTCGATGTAATTGATGACTTCGAGCAAGCTGGCGCCGTAAGCGGCCTGGCCAGCCAGGAAGGGGATGGAGCGGCGGCCACCGACCACGGCAGCAGCACCGAGTACGGCGGCGCTCATGGCCCAGCCCTGCAGCAGCTCGTTGTCTTTGCTCCAGAAGCTCTTGCCCTTGCGTGCCAGACGTTCCTTTTCGATTTTCACCGACGACTTGAAACCACCGATCACGGTGCGTGGCAGGAATTTCCAGAACGATTCGCCCATACGGCTGGAGGCGGGATCTTCCGGGGTAGCCACACGCTTGTGGTGGCCGTAGGGATGCTCGACGGCGAAGTGTGTATAGGCCGTGGGGGCCAGTGCCAGCATGGACATGATGCGGTCGGCGCGGCCGTGCTTGTGGCTGAGCTCGTGCCCGGTGTTGATGGCGATGCCGTTGATGGCGCCCACCGACAGTGTGAGGCCGATATAGTCCGAGAGCGGGATGTCGCGACGGCCAGCCACCCAAGCGCCAAGGAAAGTGGCGGCGTACTGGGCGGGAATGAACGCCTTCACGATCCACTCGTAATACTTGTCGTTTTCCAGACGGCTGATGGCGGCATCAGGCGGATTGGTGGTGTCATCGCCGATCATGCGGTCGAGTGCCGGAATGATGCCGTGCACGAGCAGCGGGCCGGTCCAGGCCAGCGCGCGCAGCTTTTTCGGGGCGATGGCGTAAGCCGTGAGCGCGCCAAAACCGATCAGGGGAATGGCGGGGCTGAGCATCCACAGATAACGCTTCGGATCCTTCCAGTTGGCATTGGCTTCCATCGCCTGTTGCATCAGAGCATCGGGGGTCTTGGCATTCATGGGCGGGCTCCACTTTTGCAGGTGCGGGGGTGCTTGTTCTGGTTGTGGAGCCATGTTGTCGGACAATCCCGGCGTGGGCCAGACGCCAGAAGCCGGGAAACCTATGCGAAACGCCGGAGGCCCTTGGTGTTACCCGCTGCATCCACACCGCACCATTCCGGGCTCCGGCTCAGCGATCGTGTGCTACCTGCCGACGATCACGCAGGCTCGGCAGGGCAACAGCCGCCATGCCGCGCAGGGCGCCACGGCTGATATCCCACCAGTCGAAGTAGTCGCGCCAGAGCACGATACGCCCAGCTTGTACGCGGAAGGTGCCGCAGACCCAGAAGCGGACTTCGAGCGGGCCGGCCTTGATCACGTCCGTACGTTCGGTCATCACGGTGTCGCCATGGCTGGCGATGCTGTGCATCTCGACTTCAAAGCCGGTGCCACGACGCAGCACGCGCCGGAACAGGCCGGCGACCTTTGCCCCCCCATGCAAGGTGGGCAGGGAGACATTGGTGTAGCGCAGGTCCGGGGCCAGCAACTCGGCGACGGTGTCGTGGTCCTGGGTTTCGAGTGCTCGCAGGAAGTGGAGTACCACGGCTTCGGCATCGCCAGTGCTGGCGGTACGGGATTCTGGATTGGTGGTGGATGTGATGCTGGTCGGGCCCGTGTTGGTGCGGCGGGAGCGGGTAGAGGTCATGAGCTTTGCCTTTGCGGATGTGCGAGAACGAGGCTCGATCATCGCGCAAGTGGCGGCGGTTTGCATGCCGGCCCTTTTGATCGCTGGCAGCAGGGCGCATCTGCCCCCTGCCGTGAAAAGCCGCTCTGAGCCGCATCAAGAGCCGGATTGGCTGAGAACCCGGTTCGCCTTTCGTGGAGTCCGACACCGGGCCGCCGCCTTCGCCCCGCAAGAAGTGCTTTCAATGCGCGCGTGGGAGGGCGACGAATGCCCGGCGTCTGGTTCGGTGCAGAGCTTGCCTCAGGCGGCGCTGCTGACGGCCTCCGTTGTTCTGTCCGTGCTGGCGGCATCCGTGATGTCCTTGGCGATGCGCTCCGCCAGATCACGATACTGCGCCATCAATTCTTCACGGCGCTCCGGATCCCAGTTGATTTTGTCGAGGTCGCCTTTGTAGTGACGGATGACTTTCTCGTCCATGATTTTTGACCACCAGCCGGGCACATAGGCGGGCAGCAGCATGGAGGCGTAGCCACCCGGCAACTGTGGCGCTTCCGGAAAATCACGCAGGGCCTGGAAGGAGCGTGCCGGGTAGGCGTGGTGATCCGAGTGGCGCTGCAGTTGGTAGAGCACAAGATTGGTGACCACGTAATTGCTGTTCCAGCTGTGCTCGGGCTGGGTGCGCTCGTACTTGCCGTTTTCATCTTTCTGCCGCAGCAGGCCGTAGTGTTCGATGTAGTTCACTACTTCCAGCAGGCTGGCACCGTAAGCTCCCTGCGCGAGCAGGAAAGGAATGGCGCGCGGGCCGCTGACCAGCACATTGGCGGCCGTGAACGCGCCACAAATCGCCCAGCCCTGCAGTAGCTCGTTTTCCAGACACCAGAATTTCTTGCCCTTGCGCTCCAGCCGTTTGGTTTCGATATCGATGGCAGATTTGATGCCGCCGATCACGGTTCGCGGCAGGAATTTCCAGAACGATTCGCCCATGCGGCTGGAGGCAGGATCTTCCGGTGTGGACACACGTTTGTGGTGGCCGAAATTATGTTCGACCGCAAAGTGTGTGTAGTAAGTCGGCGCCAGCGCGAGCATGGCGCCGATGCGGTTATGGCGCTCGTGTTTATGGCCAAGTTCATGGCCGGTGACGATGGCAATGCCGTTCAGCGCCCCCACTGACACCATGATACCCAGACGATCGGCCAGCGGTACGTTGTCGCGCGTGGCCAGATAGCAGCCGAGCATCGTCATCACGTATTGCGAAGGAATGAACGCTTTGGTGATGAGGTTGTAGTAACGATCGTTTTCCAGATCGCGAATGGCCTCGTCGGGCGGATTGCTGCGGTCTTCACCAATCAGTCGGTCGAGCGCAGGAATCAGTCCGTGCACGAGCGCGGGGCCGGTCCAGGCCAATGCGCGCAGCTTTTTTGGGGCAATCGCATACGCTGACAGTGCGGCGATTCCGATCACTGGCAGTGCCGGGCTGAGCAGCCACTGGTAACGCTTGGGGTCTTTCCATTTTGCTTTGCGCGACGCCGCAGAGGCGTGTTGTGTGGAGGCCGATGCGGTCGGTTTGGCACCGCCCTGTGCGGACGCGGAAGCGGATGTCGTGGTGGTCAATGCAGGGGGAGCTTGGCGCACGGATGCTTTTTCTTTTGTCGGTGGCGCCACATTAGCGGAAGTCGGGCTGATGTCTGATGACATGGCAGAGGCGGAAGGTGACGGCTTACGTGTGCCGCTGTTGTCGGCGGATGTTCGGGCGCTGCGCTGTTTGCGGGGCTTGCGGGTTTCGTCTGCAGTCAGCAAATGGTTATCGGTGCGGGCATTCATGGCGGGCTCCACCTGTTGTCATGAGGGGGTTGTGCGGATGTCGTGGCCCAATCCTCACCGCGTATGGCGTAGGCAGACAGTGGTGCAACGCCAGCGAAACGGTGTGAAACGCCGGCAGGCAGGCTGCAATTGACGCAGATCAGGATTTTGCGCGGTGCCACCGCGAAGCGATTTGCCCGCCGCTAGCAGGCCATGTGCTGTGCAGAGAATCTACCGCTAGCAGGAGAACGGCGCTGTCAGAGGGTGAGCACCTGGCGCATACGCGCGAGCGCGTCGTCGAGGGTGGCGCGTGGGCAGCCGAAATTGAGGCGGACGAATCGTTCTCGGCCGAAGTCGCGGCCGGGCGAAAGCCCGATGCCACCTTGCTCGAAGGTGGCCACCGGGTCCGCCAGCGCGGTATCGCGACAGTCCAGCCAGGCAAGATAGGTCGCTTCCGGTCGAATCACACGCAGTCCACCGACGCCGTCGAGCTGCATGACAGCGTCGCGGTTGGCGCGCAGGTAATCGAGCAGCGCCGCGCGCCACTCGGTGCTGTCGCGATAGGCGGCAATGGTGGCCGCCATCCCGAGAATGTTCACATGCGGCACGATGCCTGCCATGGCGCGGTAAAAGCGCCGGCGCAGTGCTTCTCCCGGAATGATGGCAAAGGCCACGCCCAAGCCCGGGATGTTGTAGGTCTTGGAAGGTGCCATGAGCGTGATGCTGTGCGCCGCCAGATCGGGTGCCTGCAGCGCGAAGGGGCGATGGCGCAGGCCAGGCTCGAGGATCAGGTCGCAGTGGATTTCGTCGCTGACCACGACGAGATCGTGCTGGCGCGCATGGTCGGCAATCGCATCAAGCTCGGCGGCTGACCATACGCGGCCACCCGGATTGTGTGGATGGCAGAGGAAAAGCCCGCGGGTGCGCGGGGTGTGAGCGGCGGTGAGCGCGGCCATGTCCCAGCCCCAGTGTCGGGCTTCGTCCAGCGGCACGGTGATGCATTCTCGGTCCATATGCCGTGATGCGGTGAACAGCGCGGGGTATACCGGCGTTGCCGTCACGATGGCGTCGCCAGTCTCGCCAATGCTGCGTGCGGCGATATTGAGCCCGGCGACGAGGCCAGGCAGCGGCACGATACATTCTGCTTCTACGGCCCAGCCATAATCCCTGTTCAGGGCGTCGATGAGTGTTTGTGTGAATTCCGCCGTGGTATGGCCATAGCCGAACACGCCGTGGGCGATGCGCGCGGCCAGCGCCGCTTGCACCGCAGGTGGCGCCGCAAAGTCCATGTCGGCCACCCACAATGGCAGGATTTCGCGGCCGTCGGCGGCACGTCGGTTCGCGTATTTCGCCCACTTGATGCTGTCGCTGCCGCGACGATCAACCAGCGTGTCAAAAACAGAAGAGGGGGTCATGCAGTGCTCCTTAGGCCGCGCGCTGAAAAAACAGTCCGGCTACTGATGCCAGCCAATCGCTAACCGCTGTCTGCAAAATGCTTTTGAGCCAGCAGCGAACCGGTCAGGGATGGCCGGGTCGTCAATCAATCACGCCTGACTGATTGATGCAGCGTGGAGCGATTCCGGACATGTGCCGGAATCGTGGGCTGAAACATCCCGGGATGGGCGTTTTTCAGCAAGGTGCTAGATGGCGTGATGGTGCGTCAGAGGGCCATTTTTGCCAACTCCGTCATGGTGCACGCCATTCATCCGGCACAGATGTTTTCCGGGGTGTTTCCCGCAGGCAGGCCCTGCGTTATTGCTGCTATGGTTTTGGTATCCGCAGTCACCGCCTGCCGAAGTACGTTTTCGGCCGGCGGACAGGAAGCTTGGCCGGCGCTGGTGTGATGAGCCGCCCAGGCTGGCTCGCAAAGGAGGCGGCATGAATCAGCAGGATCAGGCGTCTGCCGAAAGGCCGGCAAGGGACAACCGCACCGATGCGGAAGTACGTGCTAGTGAGGCCCGTTACCGGTTGATGGTGGATGCCGCCAGCGAAGGCATCTGGAGCATTGATGCGGATGCACGAACCGACTTCGTCAATCCGCGCATGGCCGCCATGCTGGGTTATGACATCAGCGAGATGCTGGGACGACCCCTTCACGACTTCATGGACGACCAGGGCCGTGATCTGGCGGCACTCAACCTGCGGCGTCGTCGCGAGGGCATTGCCGAGTCGCATGACTTCTGTTTTCTCCGCAAAGATGGCACGCCGCTGCATGTGGCGATGAATACACGACCGCTGCTGGACGCGGATGGCGGCTATGCCGGTGCGCTGGCGATGGTGACCGACATGACGGTGCCGCGGCGGGCGCAAGAAGCATTGCAGGTCAGTGAGGAGCGTTTCCGCGCGCTCTGGGAAGCGGCTACCGATGTGGTGCTGGTAGTGGATGCGCAGAACTGCATCCGCTACGCCAATCCTGCCGTGCAGGCCGTGTTCGGTCATGCGCCGGAGGTGGTGCTTGGGCAGGACATGGGGCTGTTACAGCCGGAGCACCTACGTCATGCGCACCGGTCGGCCTTGCAGCGCTACCTCGACACCGGCCTGCGTCGGCTTAACTGGTTGTCGGTCAGTACTCAGGGGCTGCATGCGGCCGGCCATTTTTTTCCGGTGGAAATCTCGTTCAGCCACTTGGAGATTGCCGGCGAAACCTTTTTTGCCGGCTTTGTCCGGGATGTGACGGAACGGGTGCGCATTGAGGCACATGATGCCGCACGTGCACGCGTATTGTTGCTGATTGCCACTGACGCCCGACTAGCAGAAGTGTTGCAGGCGATTGTCAGTGGCGTAGAGGTGCAGCGGCCGGAGGCCATGTGCAGCATCCTCTTGCTGGACGATACCGGGAGTCGTGTGCACGTGGCTGCTGCTCCGCGCCTGCCGGCGCTGTACAACCGGGCCATAGAAGGTGCACCGATCGGCCCGGCGGCGGGCTCCTGCGGCACCGCCGCGTATACGGGAAAGCGCGTGATCGTTTCCGACATTGCCAATGATCCGCTTTGGCACGATTACCGTGAGTTGGCGTTACAGGCCGAGCTCGGAGCGTGCTGGTCCGAGCCGATTCTGGCGTCGGATGGGCGCGTGCTCGGCACCTTCGCGATCTACCACCATGAGCCGCACGTACCGTCCCAGACCGACATCGATACCATTACCGAAGCCGCACATCTCGCGGCAATTGCCATCGAGCGTGTGATGGCTCGGCGCGAGCTTCTGCGTCTCAATGCCAGCCTGGAGACACAAGTAGAAAAACGTACGCATGAACTCAGCGTGGCCCTGGAGCAGGCCGAAGCCGCCAGTCGCGCGAAAAGCGAATTTGTCTCCAACATGAGCCATGAAATCCGTACGCCCATGCACAGCATCATCGGGCTTTCGCATCTGGTGCTGAATACGGCGCTGGATGAGCGCCAGCACGATTATGTGAAAAAAATTGACGATGCCGCGCAGCATCTGTTGGGCATTGTTAACAACATTCTGGATTTTTCCCGCATCGAGGCCGGCAAGCTGGACATCGAGCAGCTGGATTTTCCGCTAGCGGCGGTATGCGACAACCTGCAAAGCCAGTTGGCGGACAGCGCGGCGGCCCGGGGTTTGCGTCTGGTGTTCAGGACCGCTGCTGATGTGCCGGCACGATTGCGCGGCGACCAGATACGGCTTGGTCAGGTGCTCATCAACTATGTCAGCAACGCCATCAAGTTCAGCGAACAGGCGGATATCGACATCAACACTACGCTGGTCAGCCGCGACGAGGAGGGCGTGTTGCTGCGCTTTGAAGTGAGCGATCACGGCATCGGGATTCGTGCCGAAGAAGTGGCTCGCTTGTTTCGCTCATTCGAGCAGGCTGACAACTCCACTACGCGCAAATATGGCGGTACGGGGCTTGGGCTTGCCATCAGCAAGAAACTGGTGGAACTGGCCGGAGGCGAGGTCGGCGTGCGGAGTGAGCCGGGAGAAGGCAGCACGTTCTGGTTCACCATGCGTTTTGGTGTGGCCGATAACACGCAATCGCCTACGGTGCGGATTGATACCGACACGGCCGCACTCAATGGCGCGCGCGTGCTGCTGGTGGAAGACAACGCCGTTAACCAGTTGGTG
>JAUXNL010000432.1 GCA_030684415.1 Moraxellaceae bacterium
GATCTCCCAAGCCGTCACCAAAGGCCTCGACCCGACGGTGCCGATGAAAGACTCCGGCGCGGACTGGCTGGGCGAGGTGCCTGCGCATTGGCGAGCTCGAAAAGTGAAGCGGCTTTTTACTCAGAGTAAGAGGCAGGGGTATTCAGACATGGAGGTGCTGTCTGTTTATCGAGACTATGGGGTAATTAAGAAGAGCTCTCGGGACGATAACAACAACAAAACCCCTGAAGACTTATCGCTTTATCAGCTTGTTGAGAGTGGCGATCTAGTGGTTAACAAGATGAAGGCTTGGCAAGGGTCGCTGGGGGTGTCCGAATACTCAGGCATTACAAGCCCGGATTACGTCGTGTATAGGCCTCATCATGACGAAAACCCTAGGTTCATTCACCACGCGCTTCGCGCTAGTCATATGCCGAATATTTACCTCACCATTTCTAATGGCATTCGTCCTAGTCAATGGCGGATTGAGCCAGACAAATTTGAGCAGCTTGTTTTTTTTCTTCCTAACAAGGTAGAGCAACTGGAAATTACTGCCTACCTAGAGGCTCAGGCACAAGAAATGGATGAATTGATGCAGTGTTGTGGGCATGCGGTCGATTTATTGACGGAGCGCCGCTCCGCCCTGATCTCCGCCGCCGTGACCGGCAAAATCGACGTGCGCGACTGGCAGCCACCGGCTCGCACCCAAGCCCCCGAATTAGCAGTAGCAGAGGCCAACTAAATGGCGGACAGCAAGGAGGCCCAGTTCCAGCAGGACATCATCACCGCCATGGTCGCTCAGGGTTGGCTCACCGGCCCGGCCAGTGGCTATGACCGGCGCACGGCGCTGTATACCGAGGACTTTCTCGGTTACTTCAAGGAGGCTTGGCCGGAGCGTTGCGGCACGTTGGGCTGGAGCAGGCAATGAGCCAGCAGCAAATTCAGCTCTTTACCTCTGCCGACGGCCAGGCCCAACTGCAGGTCGCGCTGGAGCACAACACCGTCTGGCTGAGCCTGCAGCAATTGTCTGAACTATTTGCGCGAGACAAGTCGGTTATCTCGCGCCACCTGAAAAACATCTTTGACAGCAACGAGTTGCAGCGCGAGGCAGTGGTTGCAAAAAAAGCAACAACTGCCGCTGACGGGAAAACCTATCAAGTCGAGTATTTCAACCTCGATGCCATCATCTCGGTGGGTTACCGGGTGAGTTCGGCACGCGCGACCCAGTTCCGTCAGTGGGCAACCGCCGTGCTCAGGCAGCATCTGGTCGCGGGCTACAGCCTCAACCAGCGCCGTTTGGCGGAGCGCGGTATCGAGTTTGAGCAGGCAGTGAACCTGTTATCGCGCACGCTGGCCAACCAGCAACTGGTCAATGACCAGGGCCGAGCCGTGCTGCAGGTGATCGGCGACTACGC
>JAUXNL010000449.1 GCA_030684415.1 Moraxellaceae bacterium
CTGTTGCCACAGGAGTCTGTATGCGCAGCACCACCGCTCCTGTGACAAAAGACTCCCGCAGGAACTAACCCTGTGGGAAGTAATTAACCCTGTGAGAATGGCAGCAGGCTCTGTCCCGGCAGTCGCATGCTCAGATCGGCAATTGCCGACCGAACTGCCCCGCCTGAAGCAACACCCGGTCGATCATCGCGTCCTCATCCTGCCCTAGCACCGCGAACTGGCCATCCAGAATCAGGTGGCTGAGGCCGTGCACCAGACTCCAGGCATGCATGGCCGCCACCGTCACATCCTCGCTGTCTGGCATCAGGCGCAAGGCTGCCGCCACGCCATGGCGAAGGCCTTCGTAGGCAAGCCCTGCCGACACCTCCAGTTCTTCGCTGCGGTTGGCCAGCGCGAAGCGGCCGAACATCAGCCGGAACAACGCCGGATGCTCGCGCGCAAAATGTACATAGGCCCGGCCCGTGGCAAAAAATCGCCCTACCGGCTCGTCCGCTGCCAGCGCGGCCTGCAACTGGGCCGCCGCCAATTGCCGGAAGCCTTCGGCGGCAAGTGCCGTCAGCAGTGCCTCTTTGTCGGCAAAATGACGATAGGTGGCGTTGGCTGACACGCCCACCCGGCGCGCCAGCTCACGCAGGCTGGGCTCGGCACTGCCGCCCTCGCGCAGTTGCGCCAAGCCAGCCTCCACCAGTGCCGCGCGCAAATTGCCGTGATGGTAGCGCTCAGCGTTTTTGATGAGCGGTTCGCTGTTGTCCGGCATTGATGTTGACATCGTGTACATTCAAGTTCAGGCTGATGTTCACATCATACACATAAGGGCGGGCACCGCCAGGAGGCCACAGATGGTCAGCATGTCGCAAGGAGTGGGAATAAAAGTGGTGCGCGCGCTTCAGCACTTGCAGGCTCGGCGTGCCTACAGTCCGCACAACCGCTTTCTGGAAGGCCCGTTCGCGCCGCTACCCACCGAGCACACGTCCACAGAGCTTGTGGTACAGGGCGAGATTCCGGCCGAGCTTAATGGTGTGCTGGCACGCATCGGCCCCAATCCGCGCCGTGTCGACAACCCGGCCACTTATCACTGGTTCATGGGCGACGGCATGGTGCACGGCCTGCGACTGGAGAATGGCCGCGCCGTCTGGTACCGCAACCGCTACGTGGGCAGCGACGCTGTGCGCGCCGAGCGCGGCCTGCCGCCAGCGCCCGGTCCACGCCGTGGCATTGCCGAAACGGTGAATACCAACATCATCGGCCATGCTGGCCGGCTCTGGGCGCTGGTAGAGGCCGGCGCCTACCCCGTCGCGCTCGACGGCGAGCTCAACACCGAAAAATTCGGCCTGTTCAACAGTACGCTCAACCGCGGCTTTACCGCGCACCCGCACCTCGACCCTGCAAGCGGTGAGCTGCACGCCATCTGCTACGACGGCTTCGAGCACAACCGTGTGCGTTATCTCGTCATCACGCCCGACGGCCAGGTCCGCCGGGAAGTCAGCATTCCCGTGCGCCACGGCCCGATGATGCACGACTGCGCCATCACCGCCTCACAAATGGTGGTGCTGGATCTCCCCGTCACGTTCTCGGTGAAAGAGGCCCTCACCGGCGGCGCCCTGCCCTACAAATGGAACCCGCGACACCAGGCGCGTGTCGGCCTGCTACCGCGCGAGGGCGAGGCCAGTGACATGTGCTGGTACAGCGTCGACCCCTGCTTCGTCTTTCATACTTGCAACGCCTACGACACGCCGGAAGGCGATGTCGTGCTCGACGTCGTGGTGCACGAGCGCATGTTCGACGGCCCGCGCCTGGCCGGCCCCGACGCGCACGGCGTTACCTTCGAGCGCTGGCGGTTGCGCAAAGGCCACACACAGGTGGAACGGCAGGTGATCTCGCGCGAAACGCAGGAATTCCCGCGCTTCGACGAGCGCCGCACCGGCCTGCCCTACCGCTACGCCTACGCCGTCGGCATCGACCTCGAAAATCCACAACCCAATGCCGTGATCTGCCACGACCTGGACGGCGGCACCACCACCCGTCATGTCTATGGCGAACGCTGGATGTCGGGCGAAGTCGTGTTCGTGCCCAAACATGCGAAGGCCGCTGAGAACGAAGGCTGGCTGCTCTCGTATGTGCACAACCTCGACAACAGCCCCAGCCATGTCGTCATTCTGGATGCGCAAAAACTGGGGAGCGCGCCACAAGCAGTCATTGAGCTGCCGGTGCGCGTGCCGCTCGGCTTTCACGGCAACTGGATTGCCGACGCCTGAGGCGTTGATGCATATCTTGAAAGGTGGTGATTACTCCTGCAGGGATGACGAAAATGGAGTTTTGCGGCGCGTGGCAAAAACGATATTGCGTCGACGCTCCCTGCCACTGCGTCCGCACTCTGTACAGCGGCGTTCGTTGGCCGCTGGCGAGAACCCCATGACTTCACGCGCACAAACCCGCTTAGCGTGGCGCCCGATCTTTGCCTTTCTGCTGGGATGGCTTCTGTGGCCCGCACTCGCCACCGCGCAATCACTGTGCGTGTTCGACATCGCCGGCACCAAGGGCCCGCTGTACAGCGAGATGAGCGAGTTTGCGCTGGAGGCACGGCGCTGGGGCGTCACGCTCACGCCACGCGCCTATATCGACGAACGTGTCGCCAGCGAAGATTTCAAGGCCGGCCAGTGCGACGCTGTGCTGGTCAGCGGCATGCGCGCCCGCGCCTTCAATGCTTTTACCGGCAGCATCGACTCCATCGGCGGCCTGCCCGACTACACCACCTTGCAACAACTGCTGCTCACGCTTACCCGCACGGACGCCGCCACGCTCATGGTGAGCGGCCCCTACGAAGTCGCCGGCGTGCTGCCCATGGGCGCGGCCTACCTGTTCCTGCGCGACCGGCGCATCGACGGCGTGGAAAAAATGGCCGGCCGCAAGATAGCCGTGCTCGAGCACGACGCCGCACAAGTGCGCATGGCCAGCCGCATCGGCGCACAAGCCGTCACCGCGGATGTCAGCACTTTCGCCGGCCTGTTCAACAACGGTCAGGTAGACGTGACCGCCGCACCCGCCGTCGCCTATCTGCCGCTGGAGCTGTACCGTGGCGTGGGCAGCAAAGGCGCTGTCATCCGCATGCCGGTCGCCCAACTCACACTGCAACTGCTGATCCGCCGCGAGCAATTCCCGGAAGGATTCGCCGCCCGCGCCCGCGCACACTTTCCCGCGCGCTATCCGGCACTGTTCGACGCCATCCGCAGCGCCGAAAACGACATCTTCTTTTTCTTTCCGCCCCCCGATGGCGAGCTACCCAAATACCGGGAAATGCTGCGCCAGGCACGCGTCAGCATGACGGCCGACGGTATTTACGATGCCCGCATGATGCGCCTGATGAAGCGCGTGCGCTGCCGCGCCGAACCCTCAGCTGCCGAATGCAGCGACAGTCTGGAGTAAGCCCATGCGCCACCTGCTCCCGCTGCTGCTGACAACCTTTGTACTGCTGCCGCTGAACGGCTTCAGCGCCACGCCTGTACACAACACATCACCCCCGGCAACTGTCGCTGTGCACACCCCTGCGCCAAAGCAGATCGACGCCGAGCGCCTGCTCACGCGCTACGCGGATGCGCTGGGCCGCAAAGACGCCGATGCCATTGCGCCGTTGATCAGCCCCAGCGCCAATGTGGAAGTGTTATGGCTGGATGCCAGCCCTCCCAAACGTTTCACTCTATCCGCCACGGACTACGTGCAACAGTTACGCGCACTCTGGAAATTCACCCGCAACGACCGCCACCGCTTCGGCCCACGCGAATGGAAAGCCGGCAGCAACGGCACGCTGCGCGTGCGCCTGACGCATAACGAAACCAGGGATTTGCTCGGCACGCCCTCAGGACAAGAAAATCAACTCGAACTGACGCTAGCGAACACCGCCGATGGCTTGCGCATTACCCACATCATGTCATCCACCAAAATGTGGTGATGCTGGTGAATGGCGGCCCCGGAAAATACCCTCACGGATATCTCGTTGGTGAGTAGCATTGCTGCTACAGCAGTGGCCGCCGGAGAGACACTCCCCCCCTGATGGGAGGTGCAGAGACATACCGAGCGCATATCTGCCTGCATCGCAAACAAGCACAAGCGTATACAAAGAAAGTCTACTGCGCGGCGATGGCAGATTGGCGGCCACGCAGCACGTACTTCTGGATTTTTCCTGTCGCTGTCTTCGGCAACTCTGTCACGAAGTGGAAATCCGAGGGCACCTTGAAATGCGCCAGATGGTCACGTGCGAAGCTACGCAGTTCCGCTGCGCTCAACGCTTTACCAGCATGTAACACCACAAAGGCTTGCGGCGACTCTCCCCACTTCTCGTGTGGTACACCCACCACCGCTGCCTCCAGCACGGCAGGGTGGCGCATCAATGCGCCTTCCACTTCGATGGAGGAAATGTTCTCGCCACCGGAAATGATCACGTCCTTGTAACGATCGCGTATTTCGATATAGCCATCAGGATGCACCACCGCTGCGTCGCCGGTATGAAACCAACCACCGGCAAACGCTTTTTCGGTTGCCGCTGGATCGTTGTAATACCCCTTCATGACCGTATTGCCGCGCGCGACAATCTCGCCCATCGTTTGTCCGTCTGATGGCACATTAGTCATCTGCTCGTCGACGACACGGATTTCACCCGATGTCATCAGCTCCACTCCTTGCCGTGACTTGATCACTGCGCTTTCGCGAGCCGTCAATCCGAGATGGGCGGGCAAGGGCTCACAGATGGCGATCAGGGGAGCCGTCTCGGTCAGGCCGTAAACCTGCGTGACGTGCCAGCGCAACTCTCCCTCGATGCGTTCAATAGTGGCCGGGGCTGGCGGTGCACCCGCCGTAAAAACCCTGACGCCGCCACGCAACTGCCGACGCCCCTCTTCCGGCCCGTTGGCAATGCTGATCAGCACCGTGGGTGCAGCGCATAAATGCGTCACGCTCTCGCGATTCACATGCTCGTAAACCGACACGGCATCGACCTTGCGCAAACACACATGCGTAGCGCCCGCTGCCGTGACCGTCCAGGTAAACGTCCAGCCATTGCAATGAAACATCGGCAAGGTCCACAAGTAACGATCCGCCGGTGTCATCGGCCAATGCACCAGTGCCCCCACCGAATTGGCCCATGCATTGCGGTGCGTGATCATCACGCCCTTGGGGCGCGATGTAGTTCCGCTGGTGTAGTTGATGGCCAGCAAATCGGTTTCTGCCACCTCTCCAGCCGGAAATTCCGTGCCAGCCGACGTCAGCAGTTGCTCATAATCCAGCCACCCGCTCCTGCCGCCCTCCAACGCAATGAAATGCTGCACACCAGCCATCCGTTGACGCACGGCATCCACCATATCAAGGTAGTCCGCGCCAACACAGAGCACTTTTGCGCCGCTATGCGTGGCCAGATAAACAAAGTCTTCGGCGGTCAAACGGTAATTGAGCGGGACAATGACCGCGCCCAACTGCGGCACCGCGTAAAACTGCTCCAGATGTTGATGCGAATTGGGGGCAATGGTGGCAACCCGGTCACCCGCTACAACACCCAACATTGCCAATGCCGCAGAGGCACGATCACAGCGCTCGCCGAAGCTGGCATAGCTGAAGCGTTTTTCGCCATCGACAACCGCTTCACGATTGCCATGCAGTTTTCGGGCGCGGCGGAAGAACTCGAGTGGGGTCAGTGGTGATTCCATTGCAGTGTCACTTTATCTGAGGGTATCAAAACCCGGTTCAAGGAGGTCAGCGTCAGATTCTGGCATGCCGGCATCCATCGACATACTCCCCCTGCCGTTTCCACTTCGGTCGGGATTGAAACAGGATGATCTCGAGAAGGTGAGGTTAGCGCGAATCGCCGGCTCCAACGTCATGCCCGAATGAGCCGCACATGAAAGGCCGCACACAAATGCCAGTGCGCCGCTGTCCTGAACACCCAGCAAGGGAAGCACCGCAATCCCTCTGCCTTGGAAAGCGTGTCGTGAACGCCGTCATGAAACCTTCGCTGACCGACATCAACCGCGACAGCACATCGTCAGGAAAGTCCCGCCGATACACGGATATGATTTTTAGCCAGCGGTTAATGAACCGCTGCATCACGCCGTGGCCCCAAGGATTTTTTTACGGCATCACGGTTCCGGAAGTGCACATTCAGCTCTCCGTTTTCACCGAAAAGACGATCCCGCCACTGCTGCTCGAGCAGGCGCGTCTCTTGTTGTTCGGGGTGAAAACTCCGGTCAAAATATTCGGGAACACGCTCCAGCACTTTCCGGATAAATCCGCCCTGACCGAGGAGAGATTTCAAGCCTCGCCGGTGTTCCCGCAGGTTCAGCGCTTCGCCCTGACGGGCCGTGATCCAGAACAAGCTGAACGCGACCCCGGGAATCAACGCCGTCAGCACCAGAGGTGCTGCCAGTACGCGCTCAAGATACGCATGCTTGCTGACCTTGGCATGCACATCGAATGCCACGGCTTTGTGCTCCAGCTCTTCAATCGCATGCCAGGTCCAGAGCTTGATCACTTCCGGGTCAGTACTGCTCCGGAACTCTTCGTGCACCAGCCACTGCTCCGCCAGATGCGCGGTGAAGTGCTCCATGAAGTTGGTACACGCAATCTGCTGTGTGGGTGACAGCTTTTCAAGCAGGCCCAGACTGAAGCGGATCATGCGGTCGGGCATGGCCATGTCATAACCCTGCGCCGTGAACCATTCGTTCAGATGTTCATGCTCGCGCCCGTGAATCGCTTCCTGCCCGATGAATCCGGACACCTCTGCCTTCAGTGTTTCGTCCTCGATCTGGTCGCGGAAACGACGCACGGACTCGACAAAAAAGCGCTCACCGGGCGGGAATATCCCGGAGAAAACCGCAAACAGTGAAGATGCCAGCGGATTGCCACCAAAGAACGGAAACTTCGGCCGGCCTTCGGGCAGTGGAAAGTCCATCAAGCGCGCCGGAATACCGACGCTGGCGCCGTTGCTTTTGCGTGCCTCGCTCGACATGAACTGGCGGACATTGCTTTCGTTCATTGCATGACTCCTGTGGCAGATGACTGATCACGTGGTGGATGCCCGGGGCAATATCGGGACGATGTCGTAATCAGCGGGGTTGAACTTGCGAATGCCAAGCACGTACTCGGTCACGAGCCCCGGATACATCGAGTGGTTCTCACCATGCTCATCGAGATACCAACTCGTACATCCCGAGCTCCAATTGGTTTTCTGCAGGCGGCGCCTGAGGAAATCGCCATAGCGCCGCTGCACATGGGGTTTGACGGTGATGGACTTCACGCCTTCATTGAGCAGGCGATCAATCGCTTGGCAGGCGTATTTCACCTGTGCTTCGGTATAAACAAGCACCGAGGTATGACCGGGCCCGGTATTCGGCCCCATGAGCACGAACCAGTTCGGGAATCCCGCCACCGTCACACCACGATACGCACGGGCACCCGGGCCAGACCATTCATCCTGCAAGCGACGACCGCCGATTCCCTGCACATCGAACGGGGCCCGTGCGATATCCAGGCGATAACCTGTGGCCAGCAGAATGATGTCGACATCGTGCTGGACGCCATCACACGTCTGCACGCCGGTTGCGTTCACTGCCTCAATGCCGTCCGTGCAGACTTCAACATTCGGCTG
>JAUXNL010000450.1 GCA_030684415.1 Moraxellaceae bacterium
ATGAAAGTCGTCAGCCCCAGCGGCTGTCGGCCGGACCACTCCCCTTCGCACCCCGATCAGTTCGGCTTGTTATATTCAGCGGCTGATTCTAGCGGCCACCCATGACGGCGCGGTTTCACGGCGGGCCATGGTGAAAACTTACGATGTACCGACCCGGCGGGCAACGCCGGGCACGGTGGGAAGCCCCATGGATCGCCGCTCACATCGCCGTTCGCTCACATCGCCCTTCTTCGAACCGGGTCAACGCCCAGCCAGCCCTTGCCCCAACGACAGAGACAACAGCACAAGGAATGTCAGTTAACCGGTTCACATGGCATCGTCACCTTCGCCACCGATTTGACCAGGTCCGTCGTCGACTCGAGGAGCTGGCCGATCAGTCGGCGACGCTGCTGTTTCGGTGGCTGCGTGGGCCCTACCCGACGCCTCCTTTTGATGGCCAGCCTCGGCTGGCCATCGTCACGGTCAACTACTCCACCACCCGGTGGCTGAAACTCATGCTGCTCACGCTCACGGGGCAGGATGCGCTGGACCGGGTGACCGACATCGTGATTGTCGACAACGACTCGCGCGACGGCGCCGCTGCACTGAGACAGGCATTGCACGGCCGGGTTCCTCGTATCCACTGGGTGAGCAACCGGCACTTTCTCACCCATGCGCGCGGGATTCGGCTGGGCCTGTCGGCATTGCATCGGCTGGGTTCGCAAGCCAACGTGGTTCTGGCGGTGGACACCGATGTGATCTTTTTGAGGCCGGATGCCATCAGGGCTCTGCTGGCAAGGTTTGAGGATGGCGCCGCTCTGGCGGGAGAGATGCGGCACGGCCTTTACGAAGTGCCAGAGGCACAGGCTTCGTTTGTCGCGTTCCGGCGCGACGTCTATGCCCGACGGGACATCATGCCCTGGGTGAACCACGGCGCCCCCAGCTACTGGATGCAGAAAAGCATTCGACGGGCCAAGCTGCCCGTTGCCGACTTTCGCAGCAACCAAGACGGCTATGCGCTCCACCGGGGGCGCGCTGGTGTCATGGCGGCAAGCCGGTTCAGGCCCCGCAGCTCTTACGCCAGCATCAGCAACCACGATCCGCACTTCATGGGTGTGCCCGGGGGCGAGAGCACCTGGCAAGCGGTGGAGAACGCCTGGGGCCCCTGGCTGGAGCCTGGGGCTGAAAGTGCCCTGGCGGATCGACTGGCCGGGCAGCTGGGTTCTACGTCCAGCAACCCTGGCGCCTGATCCATGAACCTGACCCAATTGCTTTCTTATGCCCGGCCCTGGCGCGGCACGCTGGCGCTGTGTTCGCTGCTGATGCTGGTGGAAACCGGCGCGGCGCTGGCGGTGCCGTGGCTGGCGGGGCAGTTTGCCGCCGGCC